>CACYBJ010000048.1 GCA_902772565.1 uncultured Lachnospiraceae bacterium
CGAGGATGTGGCTTTTGTTTCCGAAAGCGGAGTGAAAACCGCCGAGTATATTAATGCGATTACGGAGTTTGGCGCATCTGCCGTGCTCATCGGCGAAACCGTTATGAGAGCGGAAAATAAGAGGAAGGCTCTTGCTGAGCTTAAGGGTATCAAATAGTTTTTTGCACCCTGTGATTTGATCGAAAGAGAGAAAGTTTGAAAGTAAACTTTCAAACCCTTTGATGACGCAGCAGGCGCGTCATCAGACGGGCACCACGCCTGCGGCATGGTACGAATCATGACTAAAATCAAACTATGCGGCCTTACGCGTTACGAGGATATTCTTGCTGTTAACGAGCTGGTTCCCGACTTCATAGGTTTTGTGTTTTGGGAAAAAAGCAAAAGATATGTAACTGCCGAACAGGCTAAGGTTCTTAAAGAAAAACTGAACCCTTCCGTAAAAGCCGTGGGAGTTTTCGTTGACGAGGATCCGAAAGTTATTGCGGAAATCGCAAATGCAGGTATAATTGACATCGTGCAGCTTCACGGAAGCGAAGATGAGGAGTATATCTCCGAATTAAGAAAACTTACTTCCGGGGAGATAATCAAAGCTTTTAAGATACGAAGCACGGAGGATCTTAAACGGGCAGGAAAAAGCTCTGCGGACCGGCTTTTATTCGATGCGGGAATGGGAGACGGAAAGGTTTTTGACTGGTCGGTTCTTAAGGCTTTTGACAGACCATATTTCCTTGCGGGAGGCCTTGATAAGGAAACCCTTCCCGGGGCGCTTTCGTTACTTGATCCCGACGGAGTGGATGTTAGTTCCGGAATCGAAACTAACGGTCGTAAGGATCCGGAAAAGATGAAACTTTTTGTGGAAGCGGTACGTAACTTCCGTAAAGATTAACAGCAGCCGACTCAGGCTGACCATTGCCGAAGAAAAATAAAACTGGTAACGTCGTCCATTAAAAATCGTCTTCGACGATGGACGACGCTGCGTCCCGATTTATAACTAAATCGGCACATTAAAGGAGAGTATAAAATGGACAAAAAAGGTAGATTCGGTATTCACGGCGGACAGTATATCCCCGAAACACTGATGAATGCTGTAATAGAACTTGAAGAGGCCTATAACCGCTTTAAGGATGACCCGGAATTCAACAAAGAACTGAGCGATCTTTTCAACAATTATGCAGGTCGTCCTTCAAGACTTTACTATGCAAAGAAAATGACCGAGGATCTGGGCGGTGCGAAAATCTATCTTAAGAGAGAAGATTTAAACCATACGGGTGCTCATAAAATCAATAACGTTTTAGGCCAGGCCCTTCTTGCAAAGAAGATGGGTAAAACCAGACTCATTGCGGAAACAGGTGCCGGACAGCACGGTGTTGCCACAGCAACCGCAGCTGCTCTTATGGGAATGGAATGCGTTGTGTTCATGGGTGAAGAGGATACCATCAGACAGGCTCTTAACGTTTATCGTATGCGCCTTCTCGGCGCCGAAGTCGTAGCCGTAAAGACAGGTACCAGAACTCTTAAGGATGCGGTTTCCGAGGCCATGCGCGAGTGGACCAAGAGAATCGACGATACACATTACTGCCTCGGTTCCGTTATGGGACCTCACCCTTTCCCGACTATCGTAAGGGATTTCCAGGCAGTTATTTCCAAAGAAACGAAGATGCAGATGCTTGAGGCTGAAGGTCGTTTGCCCGATGCGGTTATTGCCTGCGTAGGCGGCGGTTCCAATGCCATAGGAAGTTTCTATCATTTTATTGAAGATAAGGATGTCCGTCTTATCGGATGTGAGGCAGCGGGCCGGGGCATTGATACCTTTGAAACCGCAGCTACCATTGCTACGGGAAGACTCGGTATTTTCGACGGAATGAAGTCCTACTTCTGCCAGGACGAGTTCGGCCAGATTGCGCCTGTATATTCCATATCCGCAGGTCTTGATTATCCGGGCGTGGGACCTGAGCATGCGGCCCTTCATGATGCAGGCCGTGCAGAGTACGTTCCGGTAACGGATGAAGAAGCGGTGAATGCCTTCGAATATCTTTCAAGAACCGAAGGAATCATACCGGCTATTGAATCTGCCCATGCGGTGGCACATGCCATGAAGATTGCTCCGACTATGGACAAAGATAAGATCATTGTAATTACGATTTCCGGACGAGGCGATAAGGACTGTGCGGCAATTGCAAGATACAGAGGGGAGGATATCCATGAGTAATATTAAAAAGGCCTTTGAAAACGGCAAGGCATTTATCCCGTTTATTACCTGCGGCGATCCCAACCTTGAGGTAACAAAAGCCTGCGTCAGGGAAGCCGTAAAAAACGGCGCCGATCTTGTAGAACTCGGCGTTCCTTTTTCGGATCCCACAGCCGAAGGCCCCGTTATTATGGAGGCCAATGAAAGAGCCCTTGCAGGCGGTGTGACCACCGATAAGGTGTTTGCCATGGTAAGAGAGTTAAGGGAAGATGTGAAGATTCCACTGGTATTTATGACCTATGCCAACGTAGTCTTTTCCTACGGCTCCGAGAAGTTCATATCAACTTGTAAAGAAGTGGGAATTGACGGCATTATCCTTCCGGACCTGCCTTTTGAAGAGAAGGATGAATTCCTTCCGTTTTGCGAAAAATATGATGTGGACCTGATTTCTCTTATTGCGCCCACATCTGCCGAAAGAATTTCCATGATAGCAAAAGAGGCTACGGGATTTATTTATCTTGTATCCAGCCTCGGTGTTACGGGAACCAGAACCGAAATCACCACAGACCTTAAGTCAATTGTGGATGTTATAAGAGAAAATACGGACGTGCCCTGCGCCATCGGTTTCGGAATCTCAAATCCCGAACAGGCAAAGAAGATGTCAGCCCTTTCCGACGGTGCGATCATTGGTTCTGCTATTGTAAGAATCATTGCGGAACATGGAGAAAACGCTCCTGCAAAGGTAGGAGAGTTTATAAAGAGCATTACAGACGCTATTAAGGCCTGAGAAGATTAAGCTTCCTCAAGAGCCTGCTTAACTGCTTTCGCAAGCTGGTCGGCGCAGGAGGTGCCTCTTCCGCCGCAGTCGTTTCCGAGGAGGATGCTTACGGTTTTCGCAGCATCTGCCCCTTCGAGAAGTTTGCTGATGGCAGCGGTGTTGCCGGCGCATCCGCCGTAGAACTTAACGTTTTTCAGTGTGCCGTCTTCAAGATCGAAAGTTATCTGTCTTGCGCACACTCCGTGAGTTTTATATGAATAGCTTGGCATAAATAAAATCACCTTTCAGTTTAATAAGACTATTTTACACAGTATTCTTTAAATATCAAGCAAATCGCCCCGAAGTTCCTTTGGATTTTTCGGCAGGCGGTTTGCTTTTTCCGGATGACGCGGCAGGCTCGTCATCGGATGGGCAGCAGGCCTGCGGCAAGGTACAAGGTTTGAAAGCAAAGCTTTCAAATCCTTTGATGACGCTGCAGGCGCGTCATCATGCGGACACCACGCCTGCGGCATGGTACAAAACATGAGTGAGAAAATAAAAACAAGAAGTGAAATATCCGGCGAATACAAGTGGAATCTGGATTCTCTTTTTAAAAACGAAGAAGAGTGGAGTTCGGCCGGAGAGGAAATAAAGGAACTTTTAAAGAAGGCAGATGCCTATCACGGCAAGCTTAACAATCCTAAGACAATTCGTGAATTTTTTGACTATGAGACAGCAGTAGAACGCAGTGTTTCCGACTATTATGTATATGCTAGCCTCTGTCTTTGCGAGGATATGACCGACGAGCGCGGCCAGGAAATGGACGGCATGGCAAATTCCGTTTACGCCGCTGTGATTCAGGCTTTTTCTTTCGCAAGTCCCGAGATTCTTTCGCTGCCCGAAGATAAGCTTCAGACTCTTTATGAATCCGAGGAACTGGCGCCTTACCGTTTTAATATGCAGAAACTTCTCGATGAAAAGCCCCATATAAAAAAAGAAAAAGAAGAAGGAGTTCTGGCTGCGTTTTCCGAAGTGTTTTCCGCTCCGGGAAAGATTGCCGGGAACCTTCAGGATGCGGACATGCTTTTTGAGGATGCGGCGGATTCGGAG
>CACYBJ010000049.1 GCA_902772565.1 uncultured Lachnospiraceae bacterium
ATCTGCATCTGCCTGAGTCTTTCCAGCAGACTGTTTATCTCAGCTGCCAGTTCCGTTACATCTCCAACGGAGTAGGATGTGTGGACAATGGAATTGCTGTCGATTTCCGACAGTTCGTGCATCTGCCGGCTGATGCGCCTGTTCTCCCGCCTGCGCATAACAAGAAGGATAAAAAGCACAATGTTCGCCAGTATACTTACCGCAAGAATTACTTTGATCATTTCTCCATGCCGCAGGCGTAGTGTCCGCATGATGACGCGCCTGCAGCGTCACCAAAGGATTTTGAGTGTTACTGTATTAGATTATTACACAGCCTTCCCTTTGTCGCAAACTTTTTATACAATTTCTCTTTTTGTAAATAACCAATAGCCAAGAACAAGTGCAAGCACCGTTCCTATGCAGGCTCCCGTAAGGCAGGTGTTTCTGTAGGTTTCAGTTGCACCGCTTGCCATCTGAGCAACCATATAGTTGATATCGTATTCGAGAAGTACTTTCTCCGCAAATTTTTTTGTTGCCTTAATTGCAAACAGAATAAGGGAAATGGTTGTGTAGGCTATAGGTGCAGTAATAGTAATGGCATTAAAGGCTGCGGCACGCTTTACAATAACCGCAAGGGCGATAAACACAGCTCCTATGAACAGGAAAATCGGGAGCTGCTTAAGGATCACCATAAAAAAGTCCGAAAAGTCGGAAGAATACTTCTCGCCGTTTATCAGACGGTTGGCTCCATAGTAGAGTAAGTTAACAAAAACGAAACTTACAACCACAAACAGTTCGATCATGGCAGCCTTTGTTAAAAAATATTTCTTTCTGGAAATAGCCGAACTGACAGTGTTCTTTATTGTCTTTTCGCTGAAATCCGAGAGAAGTATCACGAACACCGGGATAATGAAAATAAAGAACCATGTAAAGTTAAATCCCATTTGCTTTATATCGATTTTTGTTTCCGGAGCAAACTGAGGCATCATCCCCAGAGCTACTCCGCCTGCACTTTTGGTTGCTATGGAAATGCTATAAGTACCCACTATAACTAACAGAAAAATGTAAATACCCATGCTTCTCACTAATCTGTATATATCTGCTTTTATCATGTTAAACATTATTCATCCGCTCCTTCACTCACAAGTTTCTTGAAATAGTCCTCCAGGGACACGCCGGATTCGTAGATGGCGTCCACATCTATTCCGCCGCCCACCAGCTTTCTGTTGACTGCGGAAGGCCTTACCCCTTCTTTGTAAATGCGGATTTCACTGTTTCCCGTAACCTTGTAGGAGTCGGGGCCGCATTCTTCTTCGATTGCCACGGTAGCAGCCTTTACGTCCGACACCTGAAGCACTATACATCTGGAGCATTCCATGTCCAGCTCGTTCTTGGTAAGTTCTTTTATAACCTTTCCGCCTTCGATAAACATGAAGCGGTTGGCAACAACATAAAGTTCCGAAAGAATGTGGCTGGAAATCATCATGGTGATGCCCTTTTCGCGGTTGAGTCTGAAGAAAGTATCACGAAGCTCGCTGATACCTATGGGGTCCAGACCGTTAATGGGCTCATCCAGGATTACCAAATCCGGGCTGTCAAGAAGGGCAAATGCAATACCCAGCCTCTGCTTCATACCCAGGGAATATGTTTTAAACTTCTTGTTCTTAGCTTCACTGAGTCCCACCAGTTCCAGCACTTCGTCTATTTTCTTATAGTCGCTGATGCCCTTTTGCAGGCAGTAATACTTCAAGTTCTGGTAGGCAGTCATTGCGCCGAAGAATGCGGGATTCTCAATCAGGCAGCCGATGCGGTTTCTCTCGCGCTCCGCTTCAAGCCCTCTTTTGGAGAATATCTCGTACTCACCCTCGGTGGCATTTGTAAGACCGGTAATGGTTTTCATAAGAGTGGTCTTGCCGGCTCCGTTACGGCCGATGAGGGCGTAAATGTCGCCCTTCTTTACAGTAATGGAAGCATCTGACAGCGCCGCGAAGTTTCCGTACTTTTTGGTCAGATGCTCAGTCTTTAAAATTATGTCCTTCATCTTTCAGAACAATCTCCTTCCGTGTTATCTTTGACCTTATTATGCACCCCGATTCTGAACAAACCCTTAACCAAATCCTTAAAAAAATCTTAATCCGCAAAAAACCGGGAAAAAACCGGACCGCAGATTTTCCGCAGCCCGGTTCAACACAAAAAACACTTCAACTTTAAAAAAGTCATTTCAAAATTACAAATTCGCACCTATTCCTTCATCATCCGATAGCCCACGCCCCAAACAGTCTCAATATACTCGGTATCGGGGCATATGCCTTTTAACTTTTTTCTGATTTTGCTGATATGAACATTTAAGGTATTTTCATCCCCTACGG
>CACYBJ010000050.1 GCA_902772565.1 uncultured Lachnospiraceae bacterium
AAGAATTCTTTCGGGACTTCCGGGCGCATTTTCGTCATCTGTGTTATTGTCTGCGACAACAGTGACTGTGTAAGATGAATGAGGTGCGTATTCCGATTCCGTTAAAGCAGCAGAAGAAACCGGGGATTTCTTATATTTGCCGGTTTTGTCATTATTTGCCGATACTCCCGCACATCCCGAGAGAAGAAGTGATGTTGTAAGAACTGTAAGTGCGCCGGTAATGAGTTTTGAATTTTTCATAATATCTTCCTCCTTGTCTTGAACGTCACCCCATGCAAAATCGTCTTCGCGATGGGCTGACGCTAGATGTCAAGTTTTCATAGAAAACTTGACACGCCATAGAACGATGTTTTTTAAGACAGATTTTTGCTCTGTTATTTATAAGACACACGAAAATGGAAAAAGATTTTATGATTTTTAAATTTTTTAAAAAATATTTTTTGTTGAATAAATAAAGGCAGATGAAATGACTCTCATCTGCCTTGTTATTAAGATTAGTTCTTTGAAAACTCTGTAAGTTCGAGCCCTTTGTTTCTGTCTAATGTCATGCCCACAGACCAGGCATTTGCCCAAATAAGAAGCGGGCGGCCCTTGAGATCTTCGATCTTCTTCATATCGGAAGGACCTGTAATCTTGGAAAGCGGGAACTGCTCCGGATTTGCGATCCAGCGGATGTGCTCGTATGGAAGCGGATCCAGAGAGATGTCTACATTGTACTCGCTCTTAAGTCTGAACTTAAGTACGTCAAACTGAAGGACACCCACAACGCCGACTATGATTTCTTCCATGCCGGAATTAACTTCTCTGAAAATCTGGATGGCACCTTCCTGGGCAATCTGATTGATACCCTTGGTAAACTGCTTTCTCTTCATGGTATCCACCTGCCTGCATCTTGCAAAATGCTCAGGTGCGAAGGTAGGAATACCTTCGAAAGAGAAGTTGTCGGAAGATGTGGTCAATGTGTCTCCGATGGAGAAAATGCCGGGGTCGAATACGCCGATGATATCGCCGGCATATGCCTCCTCAACTATGTGCCTTTCCTGGGCCATCATCTGCTGGGGCTGGGCAAGCTTTACTTTGCGTCCGCCCTGTACATGGTTTACTTCCATGCCTGCGGTGAACTTGCCGGAGCAGATTCTCATAAATGCGATTCTGTCGCGGTGAGCCTTGTTCATGTTGGCCTGAATCTTAAATACGAAAGCGGAGAAATCCTCTGACATGGGATCGATAATGCCTTTGTCCGACTGTCTCGGAAGGGGAGAGTAGGTCATGTCCAGGAAGTGCTCAAGGAAGGTCTTAACACCAAAGTTGGTAAGTGCTGAACCGAAGAATACAGGTGAGAGTTCTCCGGCAGATACCTTTTCAATGTCAAATTCTTCGCTGGCTCCGTCAAGAAGTTCTATGTCTTCGATAAGCTTTTCGTAGGCATGAATGCCGAGCTTTTCTTTGGCTGCTTCATCATCCACGTTAACGGTGGTGGTGGCAACTTCCTTCTGGCCGCTGTCTGCAGCGGTAAAGAGGGAGATATCCTTGGTGTTTCTGTCGTAGGTTCCGGCAAATTCCTTGCCTGAGCCTATCGGCCAGTTAACCGGACAGGTTGCAATGCCCAGAACGTTTTCGATGTCGCTTAAAAGCTCGAATGGATCCTTGGCTTCGCGGTCCATTTTGTTGATAAAAGTGAAAATAGGAATGTGTCTCATGACACAGACCTTAAAGAGCTTGATTGTCTGTCTCTCAACACCCTTGCTGGCATCGATTACCATGACAGCGGAATCTGCCGCCATAAGGGTACGATAGGTATCTTCCGAGAAGTCCTGATGTCCCGGGGTATCCAGGATGTTGATGCATCTGCCGCCGTAGTTAAACTGGAGAACGGAAGAGGTAACCGAAATACCACGTTCCTTTTCGATTTCCATCCAGTCCGATACTGCGTGTCGTTCGGTTTTTCTGCCCTTTACGGAACCTGCAAGGTTAATGGCACCTCCGTATAAGAGGAGTTTTTCCGTAAGAGTTGTTTTACCGGCATCCGGGTGTGAGATGATCGCAAAGGTTCTTCTTTTTTCTATCTCTTTTCTTAAGTCTGACATATATTTCTCCGTTAGGGAACCGTGTCCGTGCATCTGCCTGTAAAGCAGGCATTTCCTATAGATAATTCGTATTTCGCAACAAAAGCGATTTTACATCATTATATATGACATTTCAAGGCAAAAAACATAGGTAAATCGCATATTAGAGTACAACAAACCGCAATCTTGTGTTATAATCAGCGTGGGTTTGTTTGCTAAAAACAATTTATGGAGAAACTATGTTAATAAATAATAAGAATGAAGATAACAATCAAAATGATGAAAAAACCTTCACTCAGACTGAAATAAATGAGATGCAGGTTTCCCGAATCAGACATCTTGTTAATCTCTTTGCAGATATGAATGAATGCTATGACATGGCAGGACTTTTTATCAGAATGCAGCAGGAACTTTCCGATGTGTGCAAGGAAGTCAGGCTCAAGAGTCTCATTTGCGAAATCAGCACCAAATCCGATAATAAGGCCGATCTTACCACAGAGTTTTCAACAACTATCTACGATGTGGAAGGACCGGAATTTGACAGCATAAATTATGATCTTAATCTTCCCGACGGAAGTCTCATTTCATGCAGCGCCAAC
Organism: uncultured Lachnospiraceae bacterium; assembly: GCA_902772565.1. Taxonomy (GTDB): domain Bacteria; phylum Bacillota; class Clostridia; order Lachnospirales; family Lachnospiraceae; genus UBA3775. The sequence continues at coordinate 2,666 of CACYBJ010000050.1, forward strand.
TTCCTGGATTTCTATCCCGAAGAACTTCAGATAGTCCAGACCAAGATGCTTCTTGAAGTGGTATGTCTCTATGTGAGCCGTGCAAGAATCGGTACTCTTTTAAGTGATTACATGCACACCGATTCCGATACCGGTCTTCCGAACATGCAGGCTTTCCTTGAATTCGGAGAGAAGCTTGTCAAGGATTTCAAAATCACGGACTATACCGTTATCGCACTTAACATTACAAACTTCAAGTTTGTAAACCAGACCGTACCTTTCGATCTCGGTACCCTGGTTCTTATTCGTTATGCCCACAAACTTCTGGGACTCATGCACCCCGGTGAAATCGTAACCAGATTCGGCGGAGATAACTTTAATGTCCTTATCAAGAAGAATCATGCAGCGGAATTCCTGGATCAGATCCGCATGATACCTATCGATATCAAGAACAAGGGTCTTCATGTGCACTTTGATCTTTCCTGCTATGCCGGCATTTACGAAATCGATTCCAGAATGTCAATTCAGTCCGCTCTTGAGAATGCAACCAACGCCAAGAACGTTGCCAAGAAATCTGCCCACGATCCATTCGTTTACTACAACGAAGAAATGGGCGAGAAGCAGCATTACAGCAACCAGATTCGGGCCAAGTTCAAATCCGCAATGCTGAACCATGAGTTCATCGCCTACTATCAGCCTAAGGTTAACATCGTAACCCAGGAACTCATAGGCATGGAAGCTCTGGTACGCTGGGAAACAGAAGAAGGCTCCGTCAATCCGCAGGATTTCGTAGGTATTTTCGAAGATACCAGTGCGATTATCGAACTTGACAGATGCATGCTCCTTCAGGTGTGCCGAGACATTAAGCGTTGGGAGAGCATGGGACTTTCGGTTCCGAGAATTTCAGTTAACCTTTCCAGAAGGAATCTTAACAACTATGATGTGGCCGATATCGTGGCTTCGGTACTTGACGAGTATCACGTAGATCATGACAAGGTGGAAATCGAAGTGACCGAGACAGTGAACTCTGAAGGTTTTGAATCCCTTTCACAGTTCATCAGCAAGATGAAAAAGTACGGAATCAAAGTTTCTATCGACGATTTCGGTACCGGTTATTCATCCCTTAACCTTCTCAAGAATCTGAATGCGGATGTTCTTAAAATTGACCGTTCCTTCGTAGATCTTGAGGAGTTCACCGAGAAGGATGAGCTTCTGGTTAAGAGTATTGTGGAACTGGCCAAATCCTACAGCATGGAAACTATTATGGAAGGTGTTGAGAACGAAGAACAGATCCGTTTCCTTTACAAGTGCGGATGCATGAACGTTCAGGGATACTTTTTCGACAGGCCTTTAACAAAGGAAGCTGTTACAGAAAGAATCCAGCTTGGAAAATATGACAAGAAATATAAGCTTAAATAGAATGAATAAAGGAGAAAACAATGGCACTTGAGATTGATAAGACCTTAAGCGAAAAGGACCTTGAAGACGAGAAAGTCTTTAATGCCCTTATTGACAGAGTAAACAAAGAACCTAACGATAAGACAATGGAAGCCTTAAAGAAAGCTATTAAGGATGCAGATGTCTACGTTCCCGCAAGAATCATGCTTGAAAAGGAAGAAGGAGAGAAGCTTCAGCAGGCAATTAAAGCAAAACAGAATTTCACTCCGGATCCAAACAAGCTTCGTTTTTCCTTTGCTCTTTTTGAGAACAAAGCGTTAAATGCCAAGGTTCTTCCTTTCTTCACCATGAGAAGCGAAGCCAATCTTCAGGAAGGCAAGATGCCAAAGGGAATGGGCCTTATCAGAATTCCTGTTGCCCAGGCTGTTAAGATTGCCGATAACATGCAGGATGCCTTCGACATTGCCTTCGATCCTTTTACTCACATGGTAAAGCTTACGCTTGACGAAGTGCTTGCTGTTTTTGAAGATGAGAATCAGGATGGCAGCGAGTCATGATAAAAAAAGAAATCAGTGAAATCAAAAAACTGTTTAAACCCGACACCAATACAATATCCCGAATGGTAGGATGTTATGTTAATGCCGAGAAAGAAAAGATTGCCGCCATTGGCGGTAATTTTCTTGCTCTCCCGGAGGAACAGAGCTTTAAGTACTTTGAGATTTTCTCCAAATGTCTTTCCGGAACGGTAGGTAGAAATCTTCTTAACCTTGACTTCCCCATTAACACGGAAGAAGAGGGCGGCACCCAGGAGTTTCTTTTAAAACTTCGGGATTCAAAACTGAGGGATGAAGCCCTTCTGGATGCTTTCTACGATAAAGTGATCGAATCCTACGATTATGTGGGCAACTACCTTATACTGCTTGTTCATGCTGTATACGATGTGCCCGGTAAGGCCGAAGACGGTTCCACAATGGAAGACGCATCGGAAGAAGTTTACGAGCATGTGTTATGCTGCATATGCCCTGTGGACCTTGATAAGGCGGCTCTTTCCTTCGATGCCGCATCCGGAAACTTTACCGTAAGAGAGCGCGACTGGATTGTGGATCCTCCGATGAATGGATTTCTTTTTCCTGCCTTTAATGACAGGGCCTCCGATATTCATGCGGTACTTTATTATTCAAAGAAACCCGATGATATCAACGAATCCTTTATCGATTCGGTACTTGGAGCCACAACGCCACTTACAGCCGGAACGCAGAAGGAAAGCTTTAAGACTTTACTTGAGGACGGTCTTGAAGAGGAATGCTCCTACGAACTCGTTAGAAGCATTCAGGACAGAGTGTGCGAAATCACCCGGGAAGCAGCCGAGGATCCGGAACCTGTGGTTTTTGATAAGCAGGAAGTGATCAGAGTTCTTTCCGACAGCGGTGTTACTCCCGAGAAACTTACCGCTTTTGAAAAGAAGTACGATGAAGAAATCGGCGCCGAAACAACACTTCAGGCAACCAATATCATCGATACCGGTAAGACAAAGGTTAAAACCACCGGAGTTGAAATAAAGTGTAACGCAGAAGATATAGATATTCTGGAAACAAGAATCATTGACGGGCGGAGATGCATAGTCATTCCGCTTGACAACGGAGTTGAGATTAATGGCATTAAGGTTATACCGGGTGCCATTACAGATATGGACTAGTATTTATACTAAGTCCGCTTGTACCCGTAGTTCAGTGGATAGAGCAGTGGCTTCCGAAGCCAAAGATCGCGGGTTCGAATCCCGCCGGGTATA
>CACYBJ010000051.1 GCA_902772565.1 uncultured Lachnospiraceae bacterium
AATCACGGAGAGCAACAAGGAGAAGGGTGAGAAGGATAATATCACATCCGTTGTTCTTAAGCTGAGCAAATAATTTTAAGTTTTCGCGGGAGTTGATATGGCTGAGATAGGTACTGTCATTGAAGGCAAGTACGAAATATTAAAGTTAATAGGAAAAGGCGGTATGTCCAAGGTGTATCTTGCCATGGACAACAATCTTAATAAGCAGTGGGCCATAAAGGAGATTGTTAGGGAAGCCAGAGACAGAAATAACGAAGTTATTGTTCAAAGTGCAATCGCGGAAGCCAATATGATGAAAAAACTCGATCATCCCTGTCTTCCGAGAATTGTCGATATTATTAATCATGATAACGTTATTTATGTAGTAATGGATTATATAGAGGGCGAGCCGTTAAGTAAAATTCTTCAACAGGATGGAGCTCAACCGCAGGAAGTTGTATTGGAGTGGGCAGAAAGTCTGTGCGGAGTGTTGGAGTATCTTCACAGTCAGAATCCGCCGATTATTTATCGTGATATGAAGCCTGCCAATGTTATGCTTCAGCCTAACGGGAATATTAAACTGATTGACTTTGGTATAGCCCGTGAATACAAAGAACATAATCTCGAGGATACAGTGGCTTTAGGAACCAAGGGATATGCTGCGCCCGAACAGTTCGGAGGAAGAGGACAGACTGATGCAAGAACGGATATTTATTGTCTGGGTGTTACGCTGTATCATTTGCTGACCGGTCATAATCCCTGCGATCCTCCGTACAAATTGAATCCTTTAAGAGAAATGAATCCCAATCTTTCGGCAGGACTGGAAAACATTATTATTAAATGCACACAGTTAAATCCTGCAGACAGATATGATTCCTGTGCCGAACTTTTGTATGCTCTTCGTCATCTTGAAGAGTCCGATGAAGGCTACAGAAAAAAACAGAAGAGAAAAATCGGATTGTTTTTTGGAATGTTGGCAACATCCGCAGTGTTTGCTGTCAGCGGAGTTGTATTTAATTTCCTGAAAAACAAAACCAATAATTCAAACTTCGATAATTTTATGATAATTGCCAAGACTTCGGTTACCGATGAGGAAAAGGTTGAGAATTATGAAAAAGCTATTGAAATAAAGCCTAATTCCATCGAGCCATATATTGGAATCGTAGACACTTTCAAAAGCGACGCCTCATTTACCATAGAAGAAGAAAACAGTTTGAAGAGGATTATAAATCCCGGGCTGGCATCATTAAGAGAGAGCAAGGGATATGACAAACTGGCCTACGAAATTGGTAAAACATATTGGTATTATTACGAGTACGGTAAGACCGAAGAGGATGACAATCAGATAACCAGAATGAAAAGCTCAATTCAATGGTTTCACGATGCTGCGCAATACGGAGATCCTGAGAGTGTTGATTATCGTCTTGCAACCACTTATGAACAGATAGGGCTTTTCTATAAGAATATTACCGTAAGCGTAAATGAAGCTTCAGATAAAGGGATGTACATTGAGTATTTTAACAACCTTTCATCGCTCATGTCGGAAATGGATGAAGAGCAAAGTGAAATGTTAAAACTTGAAGTATATAAACTTTGCATAAATTCGCTGGAAACTTACGCATACAAAATAGCATCTGACGGTGTGAGCAAAGAGAATGAGATGATGATGTTGGAAAACATAATCGGAATAGTGGAAAAAATGGAAACCACGTCAGAAAAGACAGATGCCATGAAAACAGAAATACTTGAAAGAAATGATTTTGTCAGAGAGGCAATAGAAAAGGCATATTAAAAGATGAATGCGACAACATACAATATACTGATGATTGTGTCGTTTGCACTCAGCGGCGTGTTCCTTGCAGTTGCGATATTGTTGTTCTTTAAACTGAAAATCAAATCGGCTGTTGATGAACTTTCGGGAAAGAAATCCAGAAGACAGGTTGAAGAGATTCGAAAAGAGAACATAGCGACAAAAAGCAGGGGATATGTCCCGGGAATATTTAAGAACAGAAACGACAAAACCACAACTTCATTAGCAGATACTTCAAGCAGAAAACTTAAACGTGTTACAGAGAATCTTTCAGACGAAGATGAGAAAATGAAACTCGATGAAGTATTGGAGGAAACCGAAGGCACAGTAGTGTTAAACGAGCCT
>CACYBJ010000052.1 GCA_902772565.1 uncultured Lachnospiraceae bacterium
CAAAATGCCGTAAACTGTTTCGGTCTTGGTTCACTCACAGGCAGAAAAACAAGCATTACCATAAAGCACGCGTCCTTGTTTGCATATATTCAGGGCGAAGCCGCAGCAGCCATAGGAACCCTTACCGGCGACTCCTACTTTGTTGCGGACCACATGGATTGCAATGTTAACGTAAATTCCCCCGACGGCTACGCTTTCGGAAACGAATTCGGAAACACATCCATCGTGGCCAGCGATTCCCGAATCAATGTCACCACTCTGGTAAACAAATCGGGCATTGAAGTTAAGGGAGGCGAGTCGGCCTACGAACTTAACCATGCGGGAGTTAATGTAACTGTAAACGGCGAATGCATCAGACACATAGTTACATAAAAGTATTCCGAAGCCTGCCAACCGGCCGACAAAACGGTTGTACCAAAAAATATTTTTACAAAATAAACCCGGCAGCAGCCTAGGCTGTTACCGGGTTATCTTATGTTTCATGTTATGAGGACTGATGTCCGTCAGATGCTGCGGATAAATTATGCATCTGCAGCTGTTGACATGTATTCAATGGAAGCGATTTCGTTGTCCTTAATGATGAAACGAAGCTTCATGCCGCCCTTCTCATATACGAAAAGGTTTGTGTCTTCTGTGTAGTTGCTGCCATAGGCTGCCTTCATATCATCTACAGTGTTGTAAAGTGAAACGCCTTCAGGAGTCTTTACAAGGTCATCAAGGATGATGATGGATGATACACGGTCGATATCGCCGTCAGGATATGTGTCAATTTCAATGCTGCCGTAGGTATATACCTTATCAAGACCTTCGAATGCGCAGCTCTTTTCCTCATGATAAGAATCTGCATCGCCAAGAGCTGAAATAATGCCGGATACATCTGCATCTACAGCAATGCTGACACCCTTGTATTCGAACTTGTAAGCATCTGCCTGTGGCTCCTTGGCAGTACCCTTTCCTGCGTCTGCGGAACCGTTATCGCTTGATGTCTTTGAAGAAGAAGATGAGCCGCCTGAAGTACTGCTCTTCTCGCTTCCGCAAGCTACAAGTGAAAACATCATAACTGCCATTAAAACACTGATTACTCTCTTTTTCATTTTCGTACCTTTCTGCTGCTAGTTTGCAGCACTCTGCTCTTTTATTTCGGCATAGAATGCCTCAAGCTTTTCGTCCCATATGTCCGAAAGCTCTTTCTCATTTCTTCGATCCGGCACACCAAGTTCCTGCTGAAGATATGCGCCGAAATGCTTTGAAAGCTTTGTGGCTCCCGCAAGATTCAGATGAAGTCCCATGTCATAGGTGTCGGTCTCAAAATCGATTCCGACTTCATCTATTAACTCAAGATAGTTTATGTATCTGAGATTTTCTTTTTCCGCATAGTCACGAATCTGCTCATCCCACTCATCGTACCAGTAAGGTGAAAGGGAAGGAGCCTTTATAAGAACAAGTTCCACTCCGTTGTCTTTACAGAGCTTGGTCATGTCCTCAAGATACTTCCATGCGTTATCTCCGAAAGTATAGTCCGGAAGAACCTTGCCTCTGGGGTAATTCTCTTCGGTGATACCCTTTACGCCGGTCTGCATCAGGTAGCCGTTGTGGGTTACCTTTTCGTGACCGAAGGCGTATCTGAAGTCCTCGTAGGTAAGTTCTTTATATCTGTCGTGGAAACGGAGAATCGGGAAGACATAGTCCACAAACTGCTCATTATCCATCATGGATGCGTTGATGCTGTCCACCTTGGACTTGCTCCACTTCATTCCGTCAAGCGACATACGGTTGTATTCTTCACGCTGGGGCTCGTTGTACTTCATGCTCAGCACGTTGAATACTATTACGTCCGGCTTCTCATACTTAAGTGTTTCTTCACAAAGATAGTAGGACTGCCAGATGAGCTGCTGTGCGCTTCCGCGGATGTAACTGTTGATTCCGTACTCCTCCCACATAACGGCAGGAACGAAATTCTCGTATACTTCACAGTCACCTATGAATACCACGTTGAAATCTTTCTTCTCATCGTAGTACTCAGCAATCATAGAGCCTTCTTTCTGTGCCGTTAGATATTTTGGCATAAGAACGGCCTGAATGCAATATGTAAAAAACACTGCAACAAGTAAAATTGCGGAGATTTTAAAGATTTTTAATAATTTCTTTTTCAAAATCCACTCCATCAGAACTGATTATAAATAAACTGGCTTGCGTCATAGCCCAGTCCGTAGTGTCCGAAAACAAGTATTATGGCAAAGAGTATATACCATACCGCAAGTCGTACAACCAAAGGCTTGGCTGCAATCTTCTCCCGTACGCTTCCGCTTCTTCCTATCATGCTGACTGTGAAGCAGATGATAAGTCCCACGAAGAGAATCGCCCAATCCCAGGTATCAAGGCCGAGGCCTTTGTATCCGCCGTTAAAGAAGCTTCCCCAGTTGTGAACCGTAAATATGGTTCCGAACATGCGGAATGTAAGAGGTACATCCCTGTAGCAGTCAAACATACGAAGGCTGCTCATGAGAAGAACGGTACGGATGATCTGGAAGGACTTCCAGCCGAAGGTTCCTTTTAACTTAGGGAACTTTTCATGGAATTTTCTGTACAGCGGCTCGAATTCCTGGGAAACAAGAATTACGAGGCAGTTCATGAGACCCCAAACGATAAAGTTCCATGCGGCGCCGTGCCAGATACCGGTTGCAAACCATACAACAAAGCAGGAAAGGTAAACCGGCACTCTCTTGCCTACAACTTCTCCGAGATTCTTTCTGGAGAACTTGGCCAACTTAAGCATGGGCTTGCATACGCTGATAGGATAGAAAATGTAATCCGTAAACCATGAACCCATGGTAATGTGCCAGCGATTCCAGTATTCCTTTATGCACTTTGAAAAATACGGTCTGTTGAAGTTCTCCGTTACCTTTACGCCGAGAACCTGTGCAATACCGATAGTGATGTCTATACCGCCGGTGAAGTCGCAATAAAGCTCGAAGGCGTAAAAAAGGGCTCCGAAAAACGCATATGCCCCTTTGTACTCTTCGGGACTTCCGATAAGAGCGGTTACGGCCACGAGCATTCTGTCGGCGATAACCACCTTCTTAAAGTAACCCCAGAGCATTCTCTGAAGACCGAAACTGATGGTCTTAGTATCCACCGGATGTTTCTCATAAAGAGATTTTGCAAGATCCGAGAACCTGCTGATAGGTCCCTGGATGAGCTGAGGGAAGAAAGAAACAAAGAGGGCAAACTTGCCTACGTTTCTTTCGGCCTTAACGGTTCCGCGGTACACATCGATAATGTAACCCATGGACTGGAAGGTGTAGAAGGAGATTCCAAGAGGAAGGAGCCAGTCTACACGGTTAAGTCTCTTGGCGGAGCCGAAGAATCCCAGAAGGCTGTTGATATTTACAATGGTGAAGTTGGTATACTTCATAACTGCCAGTATACCGAAATTAAGAAGCATGCACACAAGGAGTATGCGATACTTCTTTTTCTTAACAGCCGCCTTAAGAGCCTTTTTCTCGTCTCTTGAGATGGTTTCCTTATTCAGTTTTAAGTATTCTTCGTTCTTTGTTGCGGCATTGTCTATGAGCACTCCCGCCCCGTAGGTGGTGAGTGTGGTTACGCCGATGAATATCAGGTATCTGACATCTGCCAGTCCGTAATAGACATAACTGAACACCAGGAGAAGCATCCATTGGAATCTCCCGGGTATCAGATAGTAAACCAGAAACAATATCAGCAGAAAAAGAACGAAGCCGTAAGAAGTAAACAGCATATTCCTTTTTCCTTATTATTCGTCGGAAAGTCTCTCGATAAGTGCCATTAAAGCCTTGGCTGAATTGAAATTCTCAGGAACTATTTCCTCTGCGGGAATAGCTACATCGAATTCTTCGTTGATCTCTGAAATAAGAGATACGATATCAAATGAATCAAGAATTCTGTCATCGATAAGATGCTCATTGGTTTCAAAATCAACTTCAGGATGAAGTTCTCTTAAGATGTCAAGTAATTCGTCCATGTCCTGTCCTTTCATAGTGCGCGGGGGCGCGAGTTTTTATGTAACTACTGTCCGTTTTTGTATCTTTCGGTCAGAGTCTTGCGATCTAACTTACCATTGGGAGTATAAGGCATTTTTTCCAACTTGTACACCCTGTTTGGCATCATATATCTCGGAAGGCGTACCTTTATACTGTTGATCAGCGTGCCTTCTGCTATATCACCAACATAATACAGCACAATTTTGCTGCTGTCACGGTCATAAATGCAGGCAGATGCCTTGATTTCCTCGATTGCATTCACGCCGGCCTCGATTTCGCCCAGTTCGATACGGTGGCCCATGTGCTTGATCTGGTAATCCTTGCGGGATACAAATACCAGCTCGCCGTACTCATTGAGTTTGCCGATGTCGCCTGTACGGTAAATGATTTCCGGATAGGCGGTGTTTAGAGGATTCTGTACGAAGGCCTCCCTGGTCTTTTCCGGGTTGTTGTAATAACCGAGAGTAACGCTGGTTCCTCTGATGCAGATTTCTCCGCTCTCGCCTTCGGCAGCACGTTTTCCGTCTTCCGTAAGAAGAAGGATTTCGGTGTTCTTAAAGGGACGTCCAACAGGGATTGCATCTCCCTCGGAAAACTCTCTGTTAACTTCGTAGTAGCAGCACATTCCGGTACCTTCGGTAGGTCCGTAAAGATTTACGAATCTGGCATTGGGAAGAGCTTCTCTCCAAAGATTAAACTGTCTGATGGGGAATACTTCGCTTCCGAAAGCAATAGTGTGAAGATACTCCGGCTTAACCTTTTCAAGTACTTTAAAGGATGAAATCATTGTGAGGGCAGATACTACCCAGCATACTGTATTCACTTTTCTTTCGTTCATGAATTCCACTAACTTGAGAGGGAACATGAACAGACTCTTGGGTACCAGATAGGTTGTAGCACCGAACTTAAGGGTAGGATACAGTTCCTTAAGGCAGGCATCGAAATAAAGCGGTGTCTGATTGGCAAAAACTGTTTCTCCGTTAAACTTAAGCACGTCGGAAAGCTGCTCGATATAATCGATTACGCTTCTGTGGCAGGCCACAACGCCCTTAGGAATTCCTGTGGAGCCGGAAGTAAATACTATGTAAATCGGATCCGTATCAAGAGTTTTTTCGTGAATGTCCGAAAGCGCCTTATCATCTGCCGGTGTGTCTTTGATTTCGGAGAAAAGCACCAGCTTGGCGTCGGTATTAAGGTTCTTTGCGTTTTCAATTGTCTTTTCGTCGCAGATAATCATCTTAGGCTTAACATTGTCAAGGATAAGATCGATTCTTGCGCCCGGCATTTCCGCATCAATCGGAACATAAAAGTCACCTGCCGCAATAACACCGAAAAAGGTAACTATTGTGTTGGGGTGCTTTTCCATAAAAACAATAACAGGCTCTCTGTAGATTCCGTTATTGTGAAGAAAAGTCGCAACCGAGCGGTGCATATCATAAACCTGCTTAAAGGTTACCGCGTCTTTATCGTCGGCAAATGCCACCTTGTCGGGAACCCTTACCACGGATTCATTCATATAATCAAGTACATTGTTCTGCATTTACGTAAATCTCCTCCGTAAGGATGTGTTATTTACCTGCCGCTGCCTCCTATGAGGTAATCAGCTCTGTATATTCTTCTTTTAATTTGCCGCATTTCTTAACCACGGCAGATGCCAGAACTTCCATGGCGTCAAGAACGCCTGCGGGAAGGGGATAGTCCTTCTTTATCATGGAAAGCTCGGTGCATCCCAGTATTATAACAGCCGCCCCCTGCTCCTTAAGGTGGGAAGCCACCTCGTTAAAGAGTTCGAGTCTCGGAGGCTTTCCGGCTTTTATATCTTCATATATGAGTTTCATTACCATAGGCTGATGCTTATCGTCCGGCACCACGGTTTCTATGCCGTACTCTTTAAAGCCCTTGGTAAAAAGTCCGCTGCCGATGGTTCCGTCGGTAGCCATGATTCCCACGGTTTTAACGCCCCGCTCCCTTAAGTACTGCCCTGTCTCACGGATGATGTGAGCCACGGAATTGCCTACGCGGCTTTCCAGTTCATCATGGAAGTAGTGAGCCGTTATGCAGGGGATGGCAAGAAGCTGCGCGCCGGCATCCGTAAGGAAGCGGCCCATATCAGCCATGTCATCAAGCGGAGTTTCTTCGCTCTTTCCGAGAATATATGCAGTTCTGTCAGGTGTCTGGGGACGGCTCATAACTATCATTTCGATGTGCTCCTGGTCGGTGGCGGCATCTGTCATCTGAGTTATGAGTTCCATGAAATAGGCTGTTGCCATGGGACCCAGACCGCCGATGATACCAAGCATCGGCGAACCGTGATGAATACTCAATTTCTTGCTCCTTTAGTTAATAGTAGGATAGATGGACGCATCATACTTATGCGAATTCTTGTGCTTCTCCGAGTAGGCCCTTAAGTCGGCATCGGAAATAAGGAAGAATGTGGATCCGTCTATACGCGGTGTGGTATCGAAGTGGTACCAGCCCTCACCGTAGTCAACAAGGTTCCAGTAATGGGAACTTGCTCCTTCTATATAAATCTTCTTAATGTCCATATTCTTAATTCCGGCACTGTTAAGAAGATACTTGCTGGTCATGGCAAATACGAAGCAGTCTCCCGAGTGCTTTGTGAAACCTTCGTAGGCTGCAAGCACCTGATCATCCTTTTCGGAGTGATCTGAGTAAACCACGTTGCTTCTTACCCATGTATAAATCTTCTGAAGTTTTTCCTTGTCAGTCATGTCATCGGTGCAGATGGACGCGATGACTCCGTCGGCAAGTGCTATTACCTCGTCTTCGGAAACCGTCTTTTCTGCCACGTGGAGTGTGCAGGATGCGGTGGTGGAATTTCCGGCCTTATCGGTGACGGTGTACTTAACAGTGTAGGTACCTACCTTGGAAGTATCAACAGCTGCATTGTCTACATCAATGGTCGGATCCTTATCCAGATCGTCCTGTACGATAAGGTTCTTCTTGTAGGATACGGTGTCGCCTATGTATACATAGATGTCAGCGCACTCAAGAATCTCAGGTGCGGTGGTATCCTGCTTGAAGGAAAGAGGAACTTCACCTACGGTGGTGTTGCCGCAGGCATCCGTTACTTTAACCGTATAGGTATATTCCGTTACGGAAAGATTGGATGTATCTTCCGCAAGGGCTGAGCATCCGCCGGTTATGGTTACTTCGGAGTAGTCCGAAATGCTTTCAACATCAACGAAGTCCTTAGGATCGGGAGTTGAGCCGAATCCGTAGGCAACGCTTTCCTTAAACTCAACTACAGGCGGTGTCGTATCGGCCACCCTGAGAATAGCATCGTAGTTGCCTGCGTCTGTATTAAGAGTAAGATTATAATCTCCCGGCACATTCATGTTTACGGCAGATGTATCCGCATAGGCCACGGAAATACCCGAAAGACTGAATACGGAGGCGTCGGGAATCTCGCTTCCCGCTTCCACGCTGTAAAGCTTGCGAACCGGACGAACCGTAAGATGGGCAGAGAATACTGCCTGGTTGCCGCCCCGGTCTGTGCAAAGGATGTTTACAAGCTGCTCTCCTGTTTTTCTTACATCTGCAGGAGCACAGAATTCATATTCGATTCTGGAGCCGTTATCTTCTGCCTCGACGAAGTCTCTTGCGGAAATGCTGCTTCCGTAAAGGATTTCAACGTCACGAAGCGTAACTACCGGTTCCTTGGTATCCTTAATTATAAGGGTGCTGGTGTACTTTTTGCCGTCCACCATGAGTTTTACGGTATATTTACCTATTTCCCTGTTGTCAAAGTCGGCACAGTCGGGAGCATAGGATGCGTCTCCTCCCCTTAAAACAAAGGAAGAAGCCGTTACTTCCGTACCCGCTTCTACCGTAAGTGTGGAAAGCACCTTGCGGTTGGATCTGATGATCAGCGCGATAAGGGCAATGGAAACCAAAGCTATCATGGCAACGAGAGCTACCTTTACTCTCTTCATCTTCTGCTGATGACGCCTTGCTCTCTCCGCTCTGCTGTATCCTTTTCTTCCCTTGGCACCCGCACCCGCCCTGCCGGCAGTTCTCTTACTGCTGCTGACATGCTTTCCGGCTACAGTCTTACCGTACTTGGTATTTCTGCCCTTCACCGTACTTCTGCGGCGGGGACCGGTGCTTCCTGTGCGGCTTCCGGTCCTGCTGCGCATTCCTGTGCTTTTCCTTTTATTGTTTCCTGTACTACGATTCATCTTCCTGATCAGATTCCCCTGCGGCTTTTACTGCAGCCGCCTCTTCATAAATCACATATCCCGGCTTTAAGGCATATTCCTTAGTCTGAGTCGGGAGTGCTCTCTCTTCCAGACGCAACTCAAGTGACGTCTTTACAAAACCGTAGATGATGGCACCTACGGGAATACCCAAAATCATACCCAAAACTCCGAAAAGTCCTCCGCCCAAAAGGCAGGATACGATTACATAGAAAGGCGAAAGGCCTACGCTCTTTCCAACAATCTTCGGAGTAAGATAATTAGAATCAAACTGCTGAAGGATAATAATAAAAACGGTAAATACTATGGCCTGCGGAAGGCTCTCGCAAAGTATCAGTATGACACCCGGCACCGCTCCGATGAGGGGACCGAAGTAGGGGATAATATTGGTAACACCTACAATTACACTGACAAGTACCGCTGTATCACCCATCGCTTTCATTCCGAAAAGTCCCAGAATCACCATTACGATATAACAGATAAATCCTATTATTACTGAATCTATCATCTTACCGATGAGGGACTTCATAAATATCACATTGGATCTGTTCATGGTCTGAACAAAACTCTTGGCCCTGGCCGGTCTCATAATTGAGAAGGAAAGCTTTTTAAGCTGACCCAGATATCTTTCTTTACCGGCCAGCAGATAAACTGCTACGATGAGTCCGATGGCAATATTTATAACAGCTCTTATGGCCACAAGTATCCAGGTGCCGGCTTTATCGAGAAGTTCGTTGGCCAGTTTTTCAAGTTTGCCGTCCAGATCGAAGGTATCGAAAAGCGTGTCGGCATCCGGCACATTTCTTCTGAGCCATGAATTACCGTTTATAATTTTCATAACCAGCTTTTCAACCTGGTTATAGTAACTCGGTATATTATTGGCCAGCATGATCATGCTGTCAATAAGGGCAGGGATCACTGCCATAAACATAAGTATTACAAGTGCCAGTGTCACAGTCATAACTATGGCAACGGAAGCATATCTCGCATTCCTGTGTCTTCTGTCCAGAATGTTGGCGGAATCGCCTTCGTAGGCCAGTTTCTTTGCTTCTTTTCTGGCTATACGGGCAGCCTTTCTTTCGGAGATTTCCTTCTCGTGTTCAGCCTCGGCTTTGCTGGCGTTCCTGCGTCTTTCCTCTATCTTAAGGTCCCGCATGTCGAACCATTTGAGAATGATTGCTTCTATCTTTGCAACTGCCGGATTAAGTATGTAAGCAAGAGCAAAGCCTATGATTATAGGAGACAGGATTCTGACGATAGTGGATACCGCATCTCCGATTATCTTCACCTTGTTTAAAAGAAACCAGAAGACTATTGAGGCGGCAATAACTATGAAGGCCCATAATGCGAAATCGAAAATCTGACTGCTGCCCCAATGCTCTTTCACGCGGCCGAAGGCCGTGTTTCCCTTTTCATCATCGGGGTGGATGATCCTGTCATTTTCGTCTCTTACGGGTTCTTCTTCAAAACTTGTCCTATCGATTCGTTTTTTGTCTTTTTCGGACACCTTGCCCATTGTACCACCTCTGTATAAAAATACAACCTTAAAGTGTTAAACCGCTTTGTAGATGTCAAACGAGGCAAATGCCGCATCTGCCAGTTCTTCGTCGGTTAAATTACTGTCGTTTGTAAGCATGCACTGAATGGTAAAACCTTCGCCTACTTCATAAAGGAACATGTTGTTGGTGTATGTCGCACCCTCTGTTTCCATTACAAGGTCCAAAACAACGTGGGTGAGTTTTCCGGCCTTTCCTTCGTACTCTTCCCTGGTATATTTTACGGTCATGTTGTCACCGTAGGTCTCCTCGTAGTAGGCGATGATTCCGTCGGCGTCCATGTCGAACATGGAGAAAATAACCGAAGCATTTACATTGCTTCCCGAAAGAGCCCACTGACCCAGTTCCAGATTGGAGCTTTCGCTGGCATATTCAAAAAGACTGTCATCCCAAGTGGTTTTGTAGAACTCCTCGTCTATACCTTCTATGATAAGGGATGATGAATCAACCACATGAGATTTGATTTCCCTGCCCTCGGGAACGTAAACTCCCGAAGAAGCAAGCAGGTCTTCAAAGGCCGTATAGAACTTAAGGGAAACAGTGCGAAGAGTTACATAGTCCTCTTCGGAGCTGTAGGAAACTTCCTTCTCTTTAATACTGTAATCGAAAGTAAGACTGATTTCGTAATCTTCAAATCTTATTTCGGCAGATACATTCTCCTTAAAGAGTTCCTTGTCTATGCTTCCTTTTACGTTTACCGCCGCCTGGGCATCTTCCTGCCTGAGGTCACCGCAAACCGTATTCATGAGTTCGTAAAGTTCTTCGCTTCCGGCCTCTTTGCAAAGATCTGCAAGGTAGCCGGTCATATCTGCGGCAGATGCCGCATCGTCCGTTCCCGCACTGAAGTCTTTTCCGTCGATCTTTATGTTGTTTTCGGCGGCTTCGTACAGGAAGAAAAGTATGTTGTCATGCACCGCGGAAACATCCTCGGAGAGCACCTGAGTATACTTTTCGGACTGCGATACCTCGCCGGATTTTATCTCATAGTCCGTTTTGAAAACGGCTGCGGAACCGTCCTTAAGTCCCGATGAACCATATTTAAGGCCGATTGTGTCTTCGCCTTTTTTTATGTCAGCTGTGATTCCGAGATTAAACTCCCCGGTCTCAAGTTTTTTCGCATCGCTGAATACTTCCTTGGCATCTTTGTATTTTTTTCCGCAGGATGCAAGAAGCAGCGCTGACATTATAAGAAGCAACAGGACAGCTGCAGATTTTAATCTGTGTTTTCCCATGTTCTATTCTCTCTCCGATGTAAAACTGTATAATCTCTCTTTTACGACAAACCCGCATTTGTTATAGAGGGCAACCGCATGCGGATTGTAACTGTCGGCGTGAAGAAGAAGTATCTTCCCGGGACATCTTTTCTTTATTTCTTCAATGAGGATGGTTGCCAGGCCTTTTTTCCTCATGGACTCGTCTATGAAAACGTCACTTATGCAAACCGCATCGGGATCGTGGGTCAGCATGCATCCGCCGATTACCATGTCGGATGAATCAACCACTGCCACGCTTTCCGTAAAGGCCTCTTCGCACTCCTCCGTAATGTCGAAGTGGTAAACAAAGTGCTCGCCTGCTGCCGTAACTTCCACCGGGGAATACTCTTTAATATAATCACGGCAGTTACCTTCGGTTTCGAATACAAAATAAAAATCCGTCTCGGTGGGATGAAACCCGGCCGTCTTGTAACCGGCGGCATCGGAGTCATCATAGGTGTGACACTTTACGGTTTTATAGTTTTTATATTCTTCATTTATGTCCTTAAGTGCATCTGCCAGTTCTTCTTTTTTACAGTTTACAAGAAGTTCCGCCAGAGTACCGTCGGCATACATTTCTTCGAATCTGTTATCCATATTTTAACTTCCCAGCGCATCCGAAAGGGCTGCGAAATCCGAAAGTGACAGTTTCTCGCCTCTTACGCTCACATCTTTTCCTATTTTTTCAAGGGCAGATGCCACCGCATCCCGGTCAAACTCCAGTTCCGTGGAATTCTTGATTCCGTTCATAAGAGTTTTTCTGCGCTGATTAAAGGATGCTCTTATTAACTTAAACATGAGTTCCTCGTCCTTAACGGAGACTCTCGGCTCCGTGAGAACATCAAGCCTTACTACGGCGCTTCCCACTCCCGGACGGGGAATGAAACAATTGGCCGGAACGTTGGCTGCGTAGTAAACATCTGCGTAGTACTGAACTGCCAGTGAAAGGGCGGAATAGTCCTCCTCTCCTACGGATGCCTGCATACGAAGAGCCACTTCCTTCTGAACCATTACCGTAATGCTTTCCACGGGGGCCTTGCCCTTAAGAAGCCCTAAAATGATAGGGGTTGTAATGTAGTAAGGAAGGTTGGCCACAACCTTGGCAGATGCCGCTCCGTGCTCGCTAAGGAGTTTCTTTATATCCACATTAAGAATGTCTTCGTTGATAACGGTTACGTTGTCATAGTCCTTTAATGTGTCATTTTCAAGTATGGGTATTAAGTTCCGGTCTATTTCCACGGCTATAACCTGTCCTGCATTCTCACACAGAGCCTGAGTCATGGTGCCGATTCCGGGACCGACTTCGATTACCGTGTCTTCCTTAGTGATTCCCGAATCCCTTATGATCTTGTCCAGAACATGAGGGTCGATCAGGAAATTCTGACCGAACTGCTTCTGGAAATTGAAATTATATTTTTGCAAAATGGCAGCGGTGCCGCCGGGAGTTATCAGATTTCCCATTCAGTCTCTTTCCTGTGCTTCGTCAAGTTTAAAAACCCTGCATGCATTCACAAAGGTTTTCTCCTCTACTTCCTCTACGGGAACATTAAGGATTTCAGCTATTTTATTAACTATGTGGACCAGATTTGAGGATTCGTTTCTGGTTCCTCTTTTGGGTTCCGGTGACATGTACGGGCAGTCGGTTTCCACAACAATGTGGTCCAGTCCGATTTTGGCCACCGTATCCACCAGTTTTCTTGCATTCTTAAAAGTAACCACTCCGCCGACGCCGATGTAAAATCCCAGTTTTATAAACTGTTCGGCAAGCTCCGGACTGTATCCGTAGCAGTGAACTATGCCTCGGGCATCCACGCCGTCTCTTTGGCAGGACTCAACGTATTCCTTAAGGATTTTGTAGGTGTCCTCTCCCGCATCTCTGGAATGAATGATTACCGGAAGATTAAATTCCTTTGCAACCGCAAGCTGCCTTCTGAAAACATCTTCCTGAACATCTTCGGGGCAGGAATCCCAGTAATAATCAAAGCCGATCTCGCCTACGGCAATGACCTTCTCGTCCTTACACATTTCCCGAAGCTGGTTTACTGCCGCATCGGTAAGCTGATGTCCGTACTCCGGATGAACGCCTACCGTGGCATAAAAATCGTCATGCTTGTGAGCTATTTCTATGGACTCCTGTGAAGACATAACAGTGGAGCCTACGTTTACAAAACGCTTAACACCCACGTTTCTGGCTTTTTCAATTACTGCCCATCCGTCGTCTTCGTAACAATCGTCTTCATAATGTGCATGAGTTTCAAATATCATCGCCTGTTGCCGCCTTTTCATGCTCATACAGATGCCCGCGGTCTTTGATTACCGCCGTTCCTATTCCCTTGGTGGAGAAGAACTCCAGAAGCATACTGTGATGTATCTGCCCATCGATTATGTGGGCTCTCGAAACCTTGTTGTCTACTGC
>CACYBJ010000053.1 GCA_902772565.1 uncultured Lachnospiraceae bacterium
AAAATATCACCGGGTTTTACTTCATCAACGCTTACCGTAATCTCTTTTCCGTCTCTTTCGAGGACGGCGGTTTTAGGTGCCATTTTGAACAGGGATTTGAGGGCGTTTGTGGTCTTTCCTTTTGAAAATGATTCAAGCGTTTTTCCTACGGTAATAAGTGCGGGGATCATGGCTGCAGACTCAAAATAGAGTTTGTTATGGTACCAGTCCATCTGCACTTCCGGATTACCTGTTGCAGTCAGTTTAAAAAGCACAAACAAAGACCAGGCAAATGATACTCCGGATCCCAAAGAAACCAGAGTGTCCATGTTTGGTGCACCGTGAAGCAGTGACCTAAAGCCCGAAACGAAGAATGCTTTGTTTACATTCATTATCAGTAAGGCCAGAAGCATCTGTACAAGGGCCAGACCGATGTGGTTGTGATTTAGAAAAGACGGCACCGGCCATCCCAGCATGTTATGTCCCATGGTGATGTACATGAGGACAAGCAGAATGGCGACGGAAATTACAAGTCTCTTTACAAGAACCGGTGTTGTCCGGTCAACCAGCGCATCGGCAGATGCCGACAGTCTTTTCGAGTAACTGTCTGCGGATTCTGATGATGCGTGGTCATCGGCAGAGTTTTTAACACTTGCACCGTATCCTGCTTTTTCTACAGCGCATATAATGTCGGATTCCACAGCATCACCCGTAACCTGCATTGAATTAGTAAGCAATGACACTGATACTTTATCAACGCCGGAAACTTGTGATACTGCTTTTTCGACTCTGGCCGAGCAGGCAGCGCAACTCATGCCGGATACTAAATACTCTTTCATTAATGATACTCCTCGGTGTACCGGGGTGTTTTACTTGCTTCCCGGACAGGTGATTTCACCCACTTCTTCCATGGTAAGGTGAAGGTATTTTACAAGCGGCGTATCTGCCGCCCTGTAATTCATTTCTTTTCCGCTTCTTTTTGAAGTGATAAGATTGGCGCTTTTAAGCTGTTTCAGATGATGTGAAACTGCGGGGCTTGTCATGTCAACCGCAGCAGCAATATTGGCCACACATTCTTCGGCGTGGCAAAGAAGCCAGAAAATACGCAGTCTGCTTGGATCTCCAAGCTGCTTTAAGGCATCTGCCACAGCGTGAATTACATTATCGTCCGGAAAACTGTTCAAGATTTCTTCGGAATGTGTTCCGTGATCGTGTGGAAGTTTTTTTGTGGTAGTCATAGTCCCCTCCTGAATAATTAAAACTAAACCTTTTGTCATAAATAAATGTTAAACCATTGTTTATATGTTATATTATATACCATAATTGTTCATTGTAAAGTTAAGTGTCTGTGAACTATTTTTAAAAAAATACTTGACTTCGCCGTATAACAGGGGTAAAGTAAAGAAAACAATTAAAAGATTACTTAATTGTTTCTGCGAGACGACGAATCACTTGGATTTCAGATAAACAGAAACGGCGGAGAGTATTATGAACAAAAAACAAAAGAAAAACCTTATAAGAATCATAATTGCAACATTAATGATTATAGCGCTCAAACTGACGGATCACTTTGTTGCAGATTTTGAGGATTTGAAATTATTAAGATTTGCCCTTTATGTAATTCCCTATGTGGTAGTAGGCTATGACATTCTTATAAAAGCCGGAAAGGGAATAATCAACAGACAGCCTTTTGACGAGTGTCTCCTTATGGCTGTTGCCACTCTCGGTGCCATGGCACTTGCAATTTACGAAAGTGCATCCGGAAGCGGAGAGGGAGATTATACCGAGGCTATCGCGGTAATGCTGTTTTATCAGATTGGCGAGTGGTTCCAGAGCTATGCTGTCGGAAAGAGCAGAAGAAATATTTCCGACCTTATGGATATCTGCCCCGATTATGCCAACATTGAAAATGAAAACGGCGAAATAGAAGAGGTGGATCCGGACGAAGTTGAAATCGGTACTGTAATTCTCGTTAAGCCCGGAGAAAAGATTCCTATTGACGGTATTGTCGTGGAGGGAAAGACTTCTGTCGATACTGCAGCACTTACCGGTGAATCTGTTCCGCGAGATGTTAAGCCGGGGGATGAAGTAATCAGCGGCTGTATAAACCTTTCCGGTCTCGTAAAGGTTAAAACCACCAAAGAGTTTGGTGAATCTACTGTATCCAAAGTTCTTGAACTGATAGAAGATGCAAGTTCAAGAAAATCCAAATCCGAGAATTTCATTGCTAAATTTGCCAGAGTATATACACCGATAGTTGTATACTCCGCCATTGCACTTGCACTTATTCCTCCGATTGTGAGTCTTTTGATCGGCACAGACCCCAGATGGGGACAGTGGGTTTACAGAGCTCTTACTTTTCTTGTAATAAGCTGTCCGTGTGCTCTCGTAATCAGCATTCCGTTAAGCTTTTTTGCAGGCATCGGAGCCGCCAGTACAAAGGGCGTTTTGGTAAAGGGATCCAACTATCTTGAGATTCTTTCCGAAACCAAAAC
>CACYBJ010000054.1 GCA_902772565.1 uncultured Lachnospiraceae bacterium
ACCTGTAATAAGTTCCTTAAGGTAGGTTACGGGGATGTCCGTACCGGTTTCATTTCTGAAATCCTCGGCAAAGCTGCCGCCGATATAGTTCCTGTAAAGTGTCAGGATATCGTTGGCATCCGCATCACCCGGACACGAAATGTAATAATAAATATTTACAACCTGTTCGTCAAGAGGGTCTATACCGATATAGGCGGAACTTTTGAAGTAGTCCTCAAGAGCAGCAATGCGTTTGTGATACTCCGCTGCCTCTTCCACAAGACCCAGCTGGTCGCTTGACAGATTCTTTTTTACGGCATCTGCCCTTGCCACGTCATCCTGCGGATTATAGGAACGTTTGTCGAGCATGTATCTGGCCCCTGCAAGAAGCACACCGAAGGCGATACCGAAAAGAAGTATCGCTCTCCACTGAACAAGGAGCTTCTTTACAAAGGGGAGAAACCTGATCTCTATTACATTTTCCCTGCTTTTTTCATTCATATGTCATACCATAGACCGGAAGCAAGCCTTAACTGCCGCCGGATGTCATTTCCTTTCTTTTCGGGAAACCGGGGCTTACAGTCTCCAGAATCTGAGACCTGAAACCTTGAGTTCATCCATCCGATAAAGACCTTTAACATCTACGAAGATCTTTTCGTCGTCAGGGTCGCTTGCTCTGAAGAACTTCTTGATATCCTGCATGGAAAGGGATCTGAACTCCTTGTGGCCTACTGCCACGATTACGCAGTCTGCATCCTTAACTTCTTCCATAGGAATAAGCTCAACACCGTAGAAACGCATGGCTTCGTCGGCATCTGCCCATGGATCTGCCACCTTTACGCTAATTTCGTACTCAGCAAGTCTCTTGATAATGTCATAAACCTTGCTGTTACGAAGATCGGGGCAGTTCTCCTTAAATGTGAGACCGAGAATGACAACCTTGCTCTTCTTCGGAGCCTTGCCTGCTTCGATCATCTGCTTGATGGCTGCATCTGCCACGAAAGCGCCCATGCCGTCGTTTACTTTACGGCCGTTAAGGATGATCTGGCTGTGATAGCCAAGCTTTTCGGCAATATTTGTAAGATAGTAAGGATCTACGCCGATGCAGTGTCCGCCCACAAGGCCCGGCTTGAAGCCCAGAGCGTTCCACTTGGTATTCATACCGTCGAGAACTTCGTTGGTGTCCAGACCCATCTTGTCGCAGATCATGGCAATTTCGTTCATGAAAGCGATGTTGATGTCTCTCTGGCTGTTCTCAACTACCTTTACAGCCTCGGCTGTCTTAATATTTGAAACAGGGAAAGTACCTGCTTTGATTACAATGTCATAAACCTTCTTTACAACGTTCTTTGTCTCTTCATCCATACCGGAAACGATCTTGCGGATGTTTGTAAGAGTGTGAACCTTGTCTCCCGGATTGATTCTTTCCGGTGAGTAGGCAATCTTAAAGTCTTCGCCGCACTTAAGTCCGGATTCCTTCTCAAGGATAGGAACGCACACATCCTCGGTAACACCCGGGTATACCGTTGATTCGTAGCACACGATGGTGCCCTTTGTAAGGTTGCGTCCGATGGTTCTGGATGCGCCTTCAACCGGACGAAGGTCAGGATTGTTGTCATCGAGTACCGGTGTAGGAACCGCTACAATAATGAATTTGGCTTCGGAAAGCTTCTTTTCATCGGCAGTGAATTCAACGTTGGTATTCTTGATGGCATCATCGCCCACCTCAAGTGTAGGGTCGATTCCGTCATTGTAAAGTTTAACCTTTGCTTCGTTGTTGTCATATCCGATAACGTTAATGTGCTTTGCAAATTCAACGGCAATAGGCATTCCTACATAGCCGAGACCTACAAGCGCAAGCTTTGCTTCTCCCTTTATAAGGGATTCATATAAGTTTTCATATTCACTGCTCATAAATTCCTCCATTTTCAGCCGTTTCTGCGGCCTGCTGCATTGCAGCAAATTTATCCTTGGCGGATGCCCGCCCTTTTCTTTTACAGTGCAGCAATAATTGCATCTGCGATTTCATTTACAACATCTTCCGTAAGGTACGGATGCATCGGGAGCGCAAGGCATCTGCCTACTGCGTTTACGGTGTTCGGGAAGTCTTCGTCTTTAAGATTCATTCCCGCAAAAACACCCTGCTGATGCATGCCTCTCGGATAGTAGATCATAGTTGGGATGTCCTTTTCCTTAAGGGCTGCCTGAACGCGGTCACGTTCTGCGCTGTCCTTAAGAAGGATAGTATACTGAGCCCAGCTGGATACATAGCCTTCGGGAACAGTAGGTGTTACCACCTTGCCCTTAAGCCTGTTTGTGTACCAGACAGCGGCTTTGTTTACATTGTCTTTTTCGTAATCGGCGAATGCGTTGAACTTAGGCATGAGAATGGCAGCCTGAATCGCATCAAGTCTGGAGTTGGTTCCCACACGCACATTGTCATACTTGTCAACTGTGGAACGACCCAGTACTCTTACGGAACGAAGGTATTCGTCGATCTTATCGTCATCGGTAAAGATTGCGCCGCCGTCACCGTAGCATCCCAGCGGTTTTGCCGGGAAGAAGGATGTGGCGGAAATGTCTCCGAAGGAGCAGGCCATTTTGCCGTTTATCTCTCCGCCGAAACCCTGAGCCGCATCTTCAAGTACGTACATGTCATACTTCTTTGCGATGGCAAGGATCTTGTCAAAATCTGCCGGAAGTCCGAAAAGGTCAACGGGTACAACAACCTTTGGAGTGAGTTTTCCTTCTTCTTTTACCTTAAGAATGGCTTTCTCCAAAGCTTCCGGTGACATATTGAAGGTATCAAGATCGATATCTACCATTACCGGTGTTGCTCCAACAAGGTTTGCGCACACGGCAGATGCCACATAGGTAAAGTCCGGTGCAAATACCGCATCTCCCGCACCTACGCCAAGAGCGTCAAGGGCAAGGTGAAGGGCATCGGTTCCGTTACCTACCGCTATACAATGCTTTCTTCCGGCATATGCCGCAAGAGCATTCTCAAGTTCCGTTACATGCTTTCCGAGAATGAATCCCGTACTTTCAATTACATCACTGATGGCTGCGTCGATTTCCGGCTTAAGAGCCTGATACTGCGCGCCGAGATCACGAAATTTCATGGTATTACTCCTAGTTCTGTGTATTACTCTCCTCTACGAGACCATACTTGGTTTCTTTATACTGTCTGCCGCACTGCATGCACTGAAGGCCTTCCGGAAGGAGGCCGCCGCACTCGCAAACCCAGCCCTTCTGCTTGGCAGGAACGCCTACCATAAGAGCGTGGGCGGGAACATTTGAAGATACTACAGCACCTGCGGCAATGAGTGACCACTTGCCGATAATGTGACCGCAAACGATGGTTGCGTTGGCGCCGATGGATGCACCTTCCTTAACAAGTGTCTTCTTGTAGCCTGCATGTCCTTTCGGATACTTGGCTCTTGGTGTAAGGTCATTGGTGAATACGCAGGAAGGACCACAGAAAACATAGTCCTCAAGCTCAACGCCTTCGTAAAGAGAAACGTTGTTCTGAACCTTGCAGCCTTCTCCTATGGTTACGTTATTGGAAACGTTTACATTCTGTCCGAAAGAGCAGCCTGCGCCGATTCTTGCGCCTGACTGTATGTGTGTGAAATGCCAGATTTTGGTTCCGTCGCCGATTTCCACGTCATCGTCGATAACTGCTGTAGGATGTGCAAAATATTCGCTCATTAGTCAAACATTCCTTTCATTTCTGTGCTTGCAAAATCTGTTAAAGGAAGCTTAACAGGTGCTCCTGTCTTAACGCTCTTGTAAATGGCAAGTATCATCTCAAGGGCATTTCTTCCCGCAACAGCGTCTACATAGGCTTTTCTATGATTCTTAACGGCATCGATAACGTCGGCATAAAGGCTTGTGTGGCCGTTGCCGTATACGTTGCTTGTTGCCTCTTTAAGACCTTTGTTTTCGGTATCGGCTTCGCTTTCATCCGCAAAATCCCAAACATCGATGTTGTTTGTGGAAGTACCGCCGATTTTGACAGTTCCGTTCTCACCGAAGAGGTAAAGTGTCTCCTCAAGGTTCTTCGGATATACATTTACGGTTCCTTCGATGGTTCCTACGGCACCGTTCTTAAACTTAACTACAGCCATACCGATATCTTCGGCTTCAAGATAATGATGGAACTGCTGCTTAGTAACGCCGTAAACTTCCTCTACTTCGTTACCCATCATCCAGCGGAGAAGATCGATTCCGTGGATGCACTGATTCATAAGGCATCCGCCGTCTTCTGCCCAGGTACCTCTCCAGGTTGCCTGATCGTAGTAAGCCTTGTTTCTGTTCCAGCGAACATGGATCGAGCCGTGGGACATGGTACCGAAACGGCCGGATTCAATGGCCTGTCTGGTCTTCTGTACGGCCACGTTGAATCTGTTCTGATGGCAGGCGGATACAACCACGCCCTTTTCCTCGGAGCGGCGGATGATCTCGTCCGCATCCGCAATGGACATGGCCATAGGCTTCTCTATTATAACATTTATTCCTTTATCAATACAGTAAAGAGCAATTTCCGCATGAATGCCGCTTGATGTGGCAATGGCAATAAGCTCGATTTCCGGATGCTCCTCGATCATCTTCTTGTAATCTTCGTATCTTGCAATGGATGTGTCATTCTGAAGATCGTGCTTTGCAAGAAGCGTTTCGATGTTCTCCGGAACGATATCGCAGGCAGCGACAAATTCAAGACCGTTGTTGATTACGGCTTTTACGTGGTTGGTGGCAATTCGGCCGCAGCCGATAAGTGCATATTTCATTTTTTTAGCCTTTCTTACTGTTTTCAGCGGCTGCCTACGCGGCAGATGCCTTTGAAAAGTAGTATTTCTTTATAAATATCACCATAAGAGAGAATCCCATGATGCTGTAAACAATGCAATTCGAAACGGCGACGCCCATGCATCCCATTTTCGGTATCAAAATATAATCCAAAATCACCTGAATTACAATACCCACACCGGAAACTATAAGATTATACTTAATCTGTCCCATGGCCGCAAGCAGGTTTGCTGTGGTGTATCTTATGCCGGAATTAATGAAGGCGGCGATGAGAAGCACCTGCATAACACCTACGGTATTAAGGTATTCCTTTCCGTACATTATGGAAATGAGGGGCCTTGCAAACAGCGCAAACACCGCACAGATGGCGCCTACCACCAGGATGCTTACCGCAACTACTTTTTTGTAATTGCTTCTTACCCAGCCGCTGTCCTTTTCGTTTCTCGTAAAGTACGGAGCCACGAATACGCCGATGGCTGTGGCAAAGATCGAAATGTTGCCGGGAAGCACGTAGGCTACTCCGTAGTCGGCCAGCATCAGAGGATCGCCGGTCATCTTGCCTATCATGTAAGTATCGTTAAGCATGATAAGGGCCCAGAGGCCGTTGGTGATCATGTACTGGAAGGAATAGACGTTTATTTCCTTCTTAAGTTCCTTGCCTAAAGGC
>CACYBJ010000055.1 GCA_902772565.1 uncultured Lachnospiraceae bacterium
ATGCGTGGGGTGAGCCGATATACATATCCCTCCTTCTGATTTCATCGGTGGTTGACTATGTAAACGGCAGATGCCTGGAGCATTTCGCCGGACAGCGGGGAAAGCAGCGCATCTTTCTTGTGATTTCCCTGGTGGTAAACCTCAGTCTTTTGGGCGTTTTCAAATATGCCACCTTATTTATCACAACATCCAACAGTCTTTTCGGAACAGGATTTAAGGATCCGGCCCTTGCCCTTCCGCTGGGTATCAGCTTCTTCACATTCCAGACCATGAGTTACTCCATGGACGTGTATATGGGCAATGTTAAGGCAGAGCATAATTTCATCGATTACATGGCCTATGTAAGTATGTTTCCTCAGCTTGTGGCCGGCCCCATCGTTCGTTACGAAGAGGTTTCCATTGAACTCAAAAACAGAAAGGAAACCCTTGCCGGCTTTACTTCCGGAATGCAGCGTTTCCTCTTCGGTATTTTCAAAAAGGTGCTCATCGCAAACCAGATGAGCCGTCTTTGGGACACCATATCCGCCATGCCTGACAGAAGCGTAATGATGGCCTGGCTGGGAGCACTGGCATTTACCTTTAGAATCTACTTTGACTTCTCCGGTTACTCCGATATGGCCATCGGCATGGGTAAGATCATGGGATTCAATTATCCTGAGAACTTCAATTATCCATACACCTGTACAAGCATCACGGATTTCTGGAGACGCTGGCACATGACTCTTTCCGGATGGTTCAGAGATTATGTTTACATTCCTCTGGGCGGAAACCGCAAAGGCATGGCCCGTCAGATATTCAACATCGGCGTGGTATGGGCCCTTACCGGCTTCTGGCACGGCGCATCCTGGAACTATCTTCTCTGGGGTCTTTACTACTTCGTAATACTCCTCATAGAGAAACTTTCCAAAGGCAAATTCCCGGGAATTCTTCCCACCTGGCTTGCGAGGATTTATTCCCTCTTTGTGGTAATGGTGGGCTGGATTATATTTGCCGTTGAAGACTTTAAGCAGCTCGGAAAATATCTGGCAGATGCCTTCATCTTCGGCGCCAACGGCTTCGTGGGCCATGAGGCACTTTACCAGTTCAGAAATTACATTCTCGTATTTGCCGTATGCATTCTTTTCTCCATGCCGATAAGCAGGAAGATTGCTGCCTACGGCGAAAAGAACGAAAAGGCCGGGAACGTTATTGCTGTTTTCGGAACTGCGGCAACCATGCTGCTTACCGTTGTGAGTCTTGCCATGCTTGTGGCAGACAGCTACAACCCGTTTTTATATTTCAGATTTTAGGAGGCGGACATGAAAGATAAATTCAGACTCATTTCCGCAGCCTTTGCACTGCTGTTTTTTGCAGCCTGCGGAATACTTACTCTTACTCACAAAGCCTACGACTTCAGTGAGATTGAAAACAGAACCCTGGCACAGTTTCCAAAGTTAAATGTTAAGGATCTGGTTACCAAGGAAGATGCCACGGATTCCCAGAACGTTCTCCAGAATGACATCGAGGACTACTTAAGCGATCAGTTCTTCTGCAGAACCGGCTTTATGAAGACCTATGCTCTTGCATCGAGGCTCATGGGAAAGACCGATTATAACGGCACCTATGTGTGCTCCGATGACTGGCTCATCGAAGTGTATAACGAACCGGTGAATACAAAAAAGAATACGGACCGACTCTCTAAAACCGTGGATACCTTAAACTCCATGGGAGTGGATACAAGTTTCATCCTTGTTCCTACGGCGGTTTCCATGTATCCCGAGGTGCTCCCTTCAAATGTCCGGGGCAAAGAGGGCCAGACGGAAGTCTTTAACTACATGTACGACCACATAGCCGCAAACACAAAAATCGACACCTGGTCGGTGCTCGAGAGTGAAAAGAAGAGCGGCACACAGCTTTACTATAAGACGGATCATCACTGGACGGTGGATGCGGCATATGCCGTATATGCCGAGTTCTGTAAGGCAAAGGGAATGGAGGCTGTGCCGAAGGATAGCTTCGACATTGAAGAAGTAAGCAACTCCTTCTACGGAACGGTTTACTCCAAGTCGCTGAACCCTCTGCAGCCGGCAGATACCATAAAAGCCTACAAGCAGGACATGACAGGCATTTCCGTTAAGTACATGGCAGATCCGGATGCCGACAGCCTTTATGCCGAAAACTATCTTTCGGTAAAGGACAAGTATTCCTACTTCTTAAACGGCATTCAGCCCATGATCACCATAGAAAACAGCAATGTTAAGAACGGCAAGACCCTTCTTGTGGTGAAAGACAGCTACGCCAACTGTTTCGTACCTTTCCTTATCAATCACTATGAAAAGGTTATCGTGCTTGATACAAGGTATTACAGAATGGGCGTTACCCCTGCAGTCAGAACTTTCGGCGTAACCGATTGTCTCTTCCTCTTCAATTTGAATACTCTCGATAAGGAAGTGGCGCTGGCAGGTATTTACTAGAAACGGTTTTGAATCTATTCCCTCTCGGCCCCTGTGTCCGCACAAAGCTTGACAACAGGTGGTTCCGAGGGGGATTTTTGCGCAAGCAGCCGTATTTTATTTGTATTTGGTCGTGATATCTTTCCTTTTGTGAAAGTTCGTTTAAGTTTATTGTCTAATCTGAGGCTCTTGTGGTAAAATATATCCGTAATA
>CACYBJ010000056.1 GCA_902772565.1 uncultured Lachnospiraceae bacterium
GTCTGCTCTTCCCTCAAATAACTGCATATCCAGGATACTTCTCCGACGTCCGGATATTCATCTGCCGTAAAATCCGCCAGCGCAGAAAGGATTTCATCAGGCTCGTCTCCGTACTCTGATTTCGGAGCGGAAATAAGATATGAAGGATGCTTCCGGGCCAAATCAGTCATTTCCGTCTCAACATCGATAAGAGCATTAAAGGCATATTCAAACAATTCGTCTACGGAACATCCCACACCGATATAGGCTTCCATGAGATAGGCATAGTAGTCCTTTCCCCCTTCAAAGCAGGCAAGCCCCTTAGCTTCATCTATTTCATTTTCAAAACCTGTTTCAAAGTCTTTGAAATCTTTAATCGCGGGTATTATGGAATCCGTCACGATTTCCGCAACCTCACCGAGGTATTCTTCTTCGGTTTCCTCATCAAGTCCCACTTCTTTTATGGCTGAT
The DNA here is from genome assembly GCA_902772565.1 of uncultured Lachnospiraceae bacterium. Taxonomy (GTDB): domain Bacteria; phylum Bacillota; class Clostridia; order Lachnospirales; family Lachnospiraceae; genus UBA3775. Next base: position 451 of record CACYBJ010000056.1, read on the forward strand.
GCAAAGGACACGTAGATTATATTTTTCTTGTAATCCTCGGTGATCCATGAATCCGCACTTTCAAGCGCATTGTCATACATGGACTGAGTCAAAAGTTCGTTTTTATCCACTACCGATTCGGTAATCAGCGGTTTAATGTCCTCAAGATAATCCGGAAGCAGTTTTAGAAGTTCCACATAGGTTTCCACATCTTTTTCTTCCTGCAGGGAAAACTCCGTGTAGGCACTCTGGATTCCGGAAAGCACCTCTCCGTTCTGTGAAAAATATGAACAGATATAGTCGGTTTCGAAAGCTTCGGCTTCCTTGTACATAGAAAGCTCATAGGACAGAAGTTCATACATGATCCTCTGATTATCGCCAAGCTTTTCAGGATCGAACTCCTTAAGTCCCTCTTCTATTTTCTTAAAAATATCATCGCTGTAGTTGTTGAAATCATTAGCATTGCCCAGTGTTACTTCCGTATCAATACCGTAGTCCTGCGGATGCTCAATCGTAAAATGCAGGGAAGACGTATCACGGGTCTGCATATCAAGAAACAGCTCGTTAAGGAATGCATCAAATCTTTCGGACTCGTCTTCGGAATCCGGGTCCTCATCAAGAGTCAGAACAGACAAACCCTCCGTATATTCAATATTTGAAGGATTGTACTTGTCCTCCTCTTCATGGTATTTTACCGCAAAGCTATTTTTCTTTACCATTGTGCTGTTCTCACATCCGCAAAGCACCGGTGTAGTGGCCATTACAGCCGCAAGAAACAAAGCTGTGGTTCTTTTAAATCTCATTGTTAAACTCCGTTATATAAATACATTTTTCAGAAAACGTGATGCCGGCGCCCCCTCGGCGGATGCATCAGTATATTACCACCTTGGTTCCGTTGGGAATGGAATCGTAAATATACTTTGCATTGTCTATTTCAAGTCGCACGCATCCGAGGGACAGGTCCTGGCCGATACGTCCGTCGATGATCTGAGTAGGCGTGGGGTCCTGTCTGTAAATTACACTGTGGAAGAAGTATCCCCTGTAAATCCTTGTGGCATAAAACAGCCTGGATTTATCGTGGTCAAAGTAATACAGTCTTCCGTTAATATCATACTCTCCGGTTATGGTCTGGGAATCTCCGGCACCTACGGTGCATCTGAAGGAGTTCACCAAAGTGTAACCGTCGCCTGACTTCTGATAAACCGCAACCATGTGAAGGCTTCGGTTTACAAGAATAAGATAGTCTGTTTTGGATTCGTATCCCGCTGCCTTTTCAAGCATTTCCGCAAATTCGTCGGGACCTGCTATAAGGCGTCCTCTGTCGGAGAAGAAGCATTTCACGTCACCTACGGTAACTTCTCCGGTTGCGACCTTTCCGCCGTCAAAAACATAGCATTTCGAGCCGTCGCCTGCAGTCTGCCAGCCGGGTTCAAGAGGCTGCCCTTCGCTGTTAAAACAATATACTCCCGTAGGCGTTGAGGTCAGGTTGATGGCCATCTTTCCGTCGGAATAAAAGAAGTAATTAAGGCCGTCTACGGTTGCCCAGCCGTCGGTGGCGGATCCGTCGGATTCAAAGTGATATTTTCTTCCGCCCACTTCTACCCATCCGCCGCCAAAAAGGGTACCGTCCTCGTTAAAATAATAAACTTTGGAGTCTATGGTAGTAATGCCGTTAGCCAGATAGCCGTGGTTGTAATAAACATCTCCGTCCCAGCCGAATCTGGTATAGCCCTCATCGTTAAAAAGATATTTTACTCCCGCAATTTCAAGTTCGCCGGTTACCATTTTACCTTCATCATCAAAGTATCTGATGAGACCGTTATCGTTAACCCAGCCTTTTACCGAACCTGCGTCATCAAAGTAGTAGGTTGCATCATCTGTCTTAACAAGTCCTTTTGTAAGAAGGCCATCCGTTCCGAAGTAGTACTCCACTCCGTCTATTTCCTGTCTGCCGGTAAGCTCCGCTCCGTCCGTTCCGAAGTACCTGGTACCGTCCCACTGGGTATAGAATCCCGTAAGGATTTTTCCGTCGGGTCCGAAACAGTAAACGTTTCCGTCAATGTCCGTAACGCCCTCCGCACGCTTTCCGGTTTCAGTATCATAGTAGGGGCCGGTGTTTTTATCTTTCCATCCCGTAAACAGTTTTCCGTCATCGTTTACATAATAATAACAGCCGGCATATGCCTGCTCTCCCGTCGGGGTAAAGCCGTGGTCGTCGTGGAAATACAAGGTGTCGTCTTTTTTGTAAGCACCCGCAAGAAATCTTCCGTCTTCCTCAAAACGGAATGATTCCCCACCGATTTTTTTCTCGCCCTTAAAAAGCCCCTTGGGATCCTGGTAATAAATGTTATTTTCAAAACTGAACCAGCCAAGGAAAAGATGTCCCGCATCATCGAAAATAAAATCGTTGCCGCCTATTCTTACCTTTCCCGTTTTCTCTGCTCCGGAAGCCATATAAACAAGAAAGTCGCCCTTTTTCTTCCAGCCGTTTTTCGTGGAATAAATGCAGCCCACAACAGAAATAAGGGCAGCAATAACCAGGGCCGTTACAGATATTATTCCGGTACGGCTCTTAAAAAATGCAATTGTGATTTTCTTAAGTTTTTCTTTTTTACTCATAACAACCTTCAAAAAACACTTTGCCTGATACGGTATAAAAGGGCAGGTGATAAAAATCACCTACCCTTCATTATAGCAAATTACTTTGAATTAATAAATATATACGGTTGTTCCCTTAGGAATGTTATCGTAAATGTACTTCGCATTATCAACCTGAAGTCTTACGCATCCGAGGGAAAGATTCATTCCTACTCGTCCGTCCATTACTCTCTGAGGAGAAGGATCTTTGTAGTAGAGTACGGAGTGGAACAGGTATCCTCCGTGAATTCTTGTAGCATAGAAAAGTCTGCAGTTACCGTGATCAAAGTAGTAGAACTTGTCTCCCGTCTTGTACTGTCCCGTAATTGTAGGTGTTGAGTTCTTACCTACGGTACAGGCAAAGGATTTAACAAGACTGTAGGAGCCCTGGGAACCTGTAAAGATTCCTACCAGATGCTGAGCCCTGTCTACAATGATTATGTAATTGGTGTCGGATGCATATCTGTTGGCCACATCAAGAAGAACAGCTGCCTTGGCAGATTCATCATTTAACGCACCGTTTGAAAGGAAAACATACTGTTTTCCGTCAATGGTAGTTGTACCTGTGGCAACAGTTCCGTCAGAATATACATAGTACTTGAATCCTGAAATTGTCTGCCATCCGGCGGAATACAGATGTCCGGTGGTATCATATGCATAATACTTGCCGCCGATGTTTGTTACGGTAACAGCCATCTTGCCGCTGCCCATAAAGTAATAAACATTTCCGTCTATTTCCTTAAAGCCTGTGGTGATCTTGCCGCCGTCTGCAATATAGTAAGTGCTTCCGTCGGTTGTGAGCCATCCGGGCTGCTGAAGGAGTCCCGCAGAGTTAACATAGACTGTAGCACCGCTTCTGGTTACAAATTCTCCGGCAGCAATGGAACCGTCTGCCTTAAAGAAGTATTCCGTACCGTCTACCGTGGTCCAGCCTGTGGTAGCGGAGCCGTCACTTTCAAAGTGGGACTTCTTACCGTTTACTGTATACCATCCGCCTGTTGAACGGCTACCGTCTTCAAGGTAGTAATAGTACTTTCCGTTAATCTGTGCCACACCTGAGCCCTTATAGCCATGTACCCAGAAAACGCCGTCGATAACGCCTTCCTTGCAGGTTCCGTCTTCCTCGAAGAAGTATTTAACTCCGTCGATTTCATACTCGCCCGTTACCATGTAGCCCTCGGTCGGAGCCATGTAAACCTTGTTGCCCGAAGCATTGTCCGTCCAGCCTGTTATAAGTCGTCCTTCGGAATCAAATTTATAAATCTTTTCTTCTAAGGTCTGCCAGCCTGTTACCGGAACATTCTGACTGAAGTAGTAAATACCGTCTTCAAGAATCTGCCAGCCGTTTACTCTTCCGCTTTCGGAGAAGTACCACTTGCCGTTTCCGGAATCGTACCAGCCTGTGTGCATTCTGGCGTTGTTATCGGGATCGAAGAAGTAGTATGCTCCGTCTATGGTCATGAAACCGTCGCGCTTATAGCCTTCGGAATCAAAGTAATATACTCCGTCATCGAAGGTGACGATTCCCATTACCATCTTGAAGTCTTCATTGAAATATCTCCAGCCGCCGTCATCCTGTATCCAGCCGGTGGCAAGAGTGCCGTCGTCGCCCACATAGTAGTAGTCGCCGTCCATCTTCATGAGACCGTCGGCAACA
>CACYBJ010000057.1 GCA_902772565.1 uncultured Lachnospiraceae bacterium
GCCGGCTTATTCTGAGGATTGCTGTTTGGTTTGCGTCTGTTTTTGTTCTTGTTTTTACTCAAAACTATACCCCTTTACATTTACAAAAAAGGCAGGGCAGCGCATGCCACCCTGCCTGTCATTTATTATTACTGCGCACCGAAGGTGGCATATTTTTCAAACATCTGCTCCTTTATGATTTCAGCGTTTACGAAACGTCTGAACTCCCCTGCGCCGAACTGGCTGTCATAGCCCGATGCATACTCGGCAACGGTTGCATAGCCTGCTGCAGATGCTGTGGACTGAGCGTAGGTCTCGTACTCCTCATCGCTTACGGTAATACCTTCTTCATTTGCGATATACTCGAAAGCAAGCTCGCCCTTAAGCTGATTCTCTGCTGCGGTTCTGAAATACTGCTCAAAGCCTTCCTCACCGTCATATCCGCCGTACTGTGATGCAAACTCGCCTACGGTAAGACCGTAGTTTGCGGCATATACGGAGTAAACGCTGTAGATATTGGCATAAATGGCATCAACCTCGGATGTAAGGTCTACGAACTCGGTTCCTGCGATTATGTCATTGACATATTTGTTACGGCAGTCTGTCATATACTTATCTTCATCGTAGGCTGCTTCTTTTTCCATGAGAGATGCGATGCAGCTGTCATAGTCATCGGCGCCGTAAATATAGAGCCATCCGTTGTCGCCGGTAATCTCCACCGGAATGCTGATGTGGTTAAGTGTTACGGTAAACTCCGCATCTTTTCCCTTAAGATCATCATCTTTATCGTAATCCTCGGGGAAAGTAACATTAACAGTTACCGTCTCGCCGATCTTTTTGCCGATGAGCTGTTCTTCGAAATCATCTACAAAAGTGTGTGAACCGATTTCAAGGTTGAAATCCGTGCCGGTACCGCCTTCGAATTCAACTCCGTCCACTTTTCCGACGAAATCGATATTTACGTTATCACCGTTTTCAACCGTGTCCTTGGACTCGTCAATGTCATAGCCCTTCATTCCGTAGAGGTTATATCTTATAACCTGGTTGTTATAGTAGTTTACGGCATATGCCTTCTTTACTTCATCGGAAAACTCGTCGAAGTTTGCTGTTTTGTAATCTGCGAGCGAAACAATCGCTTCCTCGGCGGAAAGATGCTTTGCTGCCGGTGCCGGAGTTACTGTAGCTGCCGGAGTTGCATTGCCCTTTGTTGCGGTTTTCTTATCTTCCTTCTTGCCGCAGGCCGTGATCATTGTTAACGCAGCCATCAGGCAGATGACTGTAGTTGCTATTTTCTTTTTCAATTTTCTTCCCTCTCTTTTCGGTAGACTTATAATTCGAGCTGCTGATGCATCTCGCTGTCCTGCACCTTAACATCTTCCTGGTCATTCATGGAACTTCTGAAAGGTGCCACCGGAAGTCCTGTCTCGGAGTACAGTGTAACTTCTTCCGGATAGTTTGTCCATAGATATCTGACATAGGCCGGCTCCGGTACATCGGCTGCCGTAACCTTGATTCTTCCACGGGCAAGTATGTCTGCATCTGCCGTAACAAATTCTTTGTCGGCTCCCGCAAGTTCAAATCCGGTTATTCTGCTGCCACGCACCTCAAGTCCTGCTCCGGCATCCTTAAGGGTGACAACGGCAGCTCCGTTTTTAAATTTCACGCTTTCGAAGGAAGGACTGAGGTCCTCATCCCTTGACGAAAGCTTATAGACGTCGCAAAGGGCTGCGCGGTAAAGCCTGTCGCCTACCGGCTCCTTGTCCTTCGGATGGATATCGTTCTTAAGTCCGCACTCGATAATGCAGGCCATGGAGGAGTATGGGTCCTCGTCGGCGATTCTCTGCTGCGCCTCACGGATCAGGCACCAGTGCTTTCTGTCTGCCTCGGTTTCATAGATGAGACCTGTAAGCTGGGTGAATACCATTGGCATGGTTTCGTCCTTCCAGTCGTCTCTCCACTGCTTTATCATGCGCTTAAAGAGCTTATAGTAAAATCCCGGCTTATGATCATCGGACTCGCCCTGATAGAAAAGCCAGCCCTTAAGAGAATAAGGCATCACCCTCTTTAACATAAACTCATAAAGACCTTCCGGTCTGTAAGGGTTTCTGCAGTTAATGGGGCCCGGCCATTCGCATACGCCGATTTCCTTCTGCACTTCTCCCCAGTCAGCGTTGGGGTTGGCAGTGTATATTTCTTCGCACTTTTTATTCCAGACCGCTTCACGCTCTTTGTACTCAAGATACTCACGCACCTGTTCTTCGACGGTCTTTCCTTTGATACCCTCGTCGAACTCGTCAAGATAGGTCTTTGTATCCGGGTCCTCCAAAAGAGCCTCGCGGCTCATCCAGGCGCTGGCGCTTGTGCCGCCCCAGTTGCAGCCGATAAGTCCCACGGTGACACCCAGTTTTTCGGACAGTTTCTTTCCGAAAATGTATCCCGCTGCCGACCAGTCCTTTGCGTCTTCCGACGAGAACTTCTTCCAATGGGAAGCTGCCTCATCCGCATAAAACTGTTCGTCATACCAGGCATTCTTCGGTGTATAGTAGAATCTCACATTTGGATTGTCGTTTTTAAGATGCTCTGCGCCTGTGGTACAGTTCTGGAGCTCAAATTCCATGTTGGACTGGCCTCCCAGAAGCCACACTTCACCAACGGCAATACCCGTAAAGGTTATGCTCTTTTCGCCGGAGGTGACTGTAAGAATACCTCCGTCACAGGCTTCCTGGGCCGGAAGATATAATAACCATCTGCCGTCCTTTACCGTAGTCTCGGCGGATAATGTGCAACCGCAGGGACGGGTAAACACAGCCTTGATGGCGCTGCCTTCTTCGCCCGTACCGAATACGGCTGTTTCTTTGTCCCTCTGGAATACGCAGTTATCGGAAAACACTGCTGCTGTTTTGAAATCTGCCATTTTATACCTTCTTTGCGTATGAGAAGACTTTGTCTCTGGCATATGCCCAGAGTATCATTTCTTCAATCTTGTCCTTCTTGTTTTCGGACTCGAATTTGGCTCTGTCCGTATAATCGTTTTCTTTCATAACAGATTCGATGTACTGCTCGTAAACCTTATCCGTCACTTTAAGTTTTTCCTGCTTAGCCACCTCTTCAAGAGCGTAATGCTGCTTAATGGTGATTTCGGCTACGGAACGCATTTCCGAACGGAATGCTGAAAGAGACTCACCCACAACGTAGTTTGCGTAGTTCTCCAGAGTGGTTCCGTAGGTGTTCTTTGCAAGGCTTGTATAATACGTCATCATGGTATTATAGTAATCGCCTGTTTCTTTATCGATATTGTAGAATTTGGTGTTGTCCAGAAGCTGCTTTAAAACTTCTTCGTACTCGGACTCCATCTTTTCGGTCTTGGCTTTTTCCGTCAGATAGGAAGTCAGGTACTCACCTTCGTACTCCTGAACTGTGGAATACTCGGTGTTTTTATTGATATATTCGTCGGTCACGTGATCAAGAGCTATGGATACGTAATTGATTTTTACGGTAAACACTGCCTGCTTACCCGCAAGATTCGCATCAACCGAATAGTCCTCAGGGAAGGTTACGTCGATATCAACCGTTTCCCCTACGGTCTGTCCGATAAGTGCATCCTCAAAGCCCGGAATAAAGGTACCGGAACCTATGGTAAGATTATAATCTGTTCCCGTACCGCCTTGGAATGCCACACCATCTGTTTTGCCTTCGTAGTCGATGTTAAGAATGTCTCCGCTTCTTACTAAAGTGCCGGCGCGGCCTTCATCTGCCACGTAGTTAGGTGTTTTTTCAAGCATGGAGGAGTAGTACTCGGTATAGTCCGATTCCGTCACCTCGTCGCTCACCTCGGTGTAGGTAAGGCCCTTGTAATTTGAGATTACACAGTAGGGTTTATTCTTGCCTGTAAGTATCTGCCAGGGGTTATACTTTGCCACCCCGAAGAAGAAAAGGGAATACCAGATAATAACCGTAAGTGCCAGTACTCCCAGAAGGGATGCGGATACCGCGATTATTATCTTCTTTCTTTTTTCCTTTTTGCGTTTGCGCGCTATGATCGATTTCTTTCCTGCCATATTATTTGCTTAATTCTTCAAATGCTTTCTGTTCGTAGTAAAGGGTTTTAATGTGAGTCTCGAAGGTATTCTCGCCGTGTGCCTTTTCGTACTCGGTCCTAAATCTTTCGATGGTGGCGGGGACATCCGCACCGGACTCGTTGGTGGATATAAAGTAACCTGCCATGATTGCTTCCTTGTAGGCGAGCATTTCGAACTCGTCATCGGAAAGCGTATAGCCTCTTTCGGAAGCGATCTCGGCAAATGCCAGCTCTTCCTTTATGTCGGTTTCGTTAAGGTTTTTGCTGTAGTTAATAAAGCTTTCCACAGTCTTAAATCCCTTTGAATCGGCGTAATCCTCATGTGTGAATTTGCCCTTTGTTTCAGCCTCTTTGGTAGCTGCAGCGAAACAGTGGTTTCTGTTGGTAAGCTCGCCCGAGATACCGGCGAACTCGGAATTCTCCACAACATACTCAACGAAGGAATTCTTGTCATTATCCTCTCTGAAGGACTGATAGAGATCCGCGTTGTTATCAAGATACTGTCCGATGTATTCAAGCAGTGCTTCGGTGCTGTCATATCTGAAATAATAATGAGCGTTTTCAGCAGTAAAATCTACCTCGTTAAGAACATTGTTTACGGTAACTTCGAAGCTGATTTTTTTGCCGGCGATGGCTGCTGATGAGTAATCGGCGGGAACATCTGCCTCGATAACGGCTGATTCACCTACCGTAAGTCCCACAAGACCGTCGTCAAGTTCCTTCATAATCTTGCCTTCACCAACGGTAAGAATAAAGCCTGAAGCACTTCCGTTTTCCACTGCGGTACCGTCAACCTTCGTTACAAAGTCAAGGCTTAACTTATCGCCCTTTTTCACCTTGGTGCCCTGTCTGCTTTCGTCGGGCTCGAAACTCTTATAACCGTGCTCGGAATAATTCTTCACGGTCTCAAGAAAATAATCCTTAACATCCTGGTCGGTTAGGGTTCCGTCATAGGCTGTATATTCATAGTGAGAATAGTCCGCAAGCTTAACAACCTCGCCGCGGCTGTCCTTACCGCAGGAGGAAAGTCCTACAGACAAAGCGGCAAATGCCACAACCAAACCTGCTTTTTTTGCACTGTTTTTAAAGTTCATTTCCAATCCTTTCAAACATTAACCCTTTATAACCAGTCGTAATACCGGCTGTTACTGCGCTTCCTTTGCATAGGTCGAAAATACCTGTGTCTCGCAGTATAAAACTCTTGCATAGAACCTTAAGGCGTCCGGACCGTAAACCGTTGCGTACTGTGTTTCGTAGGCAGAGACCGTCGCATCCTTATCCACGTTTCCGTCGGAGGCGGAAACTGTCTTTCCTTCTTTCTGCGCCAGGGCAAATACAACTGCGGCATAGTCCTCATCGGAAAGGGTGATGCCTTCGGCATCTGCCACAGCATTAAATGCCACCAGTTCCTTAATGTGTGAGTCGGCAGCGGCTTCCATGGCAGTCTTAAACTCATCCATGTTTTTATAGCTGCTGTTTTCGGCTATGTATGCTTCAAGTGTCATGTCTTCAGCATCTGCCTTGGAGGAGAAAGAATTATATAAGATCCAGTAGCTGTTCTCTTTGTCCTTTTCGATGTCCTTGTAGGTTGTGTTTTCCTTCACGAAACTCACAAAGTCGGCAAATGCCTTATCCAGATGTTCGTACTTTTCGTTGATAACGGAGTTTTCAAGAGCGACTCTTACGCTGGCATATGCCTCATCAATGGAGCCTGTGGCCAGATAGTAGCATCCGTTTTCAAGGGTTATGGGTGCTTCCTCGTAAACAAAGAGGATGGACACCGTAAAATCCGCCTGCTTTCCGGCAACGGCTGCATCGCCGTAGTTTTCCGGAACCGTTGCGGTAAATTCCACATCTTCCCCTACGGTCTGATCAAGGAGAGCGTTCTCCATTTCGTCAAATCCGTACTCACCGGCTCCGAGGGTAATCTTTCCGTACCTGGGGGCGATAACCGTTCCGTCTTCAGATACTGCGGAATACTTAAAGAAAACCTTGTCACCACTCGCTGTTTTGGTACCGTCTCTGCCGGTCACCGGCTCGATACTCATTACGCCTGTATCGGCATACTTACCGATTATTCTTTCATACTCGGCCACTACGTCCTCGTCGGTGAAATCGTCGCCGGTAAAAGCTTCGTAGGTGAAGTTTTTGTAGTCCGCAAGTTTATCCGCACTTCCCGTGGGAACGTCCTGCTCCAGTACAATTTCATTGCTGTTGTTCTTTTTTTTGCCGCATCCGCAAAATGAAAGCGCCAGCGCAAGGCATATGCCAAGCGCTGTTGCTCTCACCACTTTACTCTTAATCATTTTATTCGGATTATTCCTTTACCTTTGCATATTTATCGAACAAAGTATTTTCGTAATAAACTGTTTTAATGTATGTATCAAGCATACCCTCGCCATAGCTTGCATTGTATTCCTGTTCATAGGCTGCTATGGTTGCGTTTTCATCCGTGTTGCCCTGTTCGTCGGTTTCGTTGTAACCGGCTCCGTAAGCACATTCATAGGCGTAGGAATGATAGTCCTCATCGCTCATGGTAATCTTTTCTTTTTCGGCAAGCTGGGCAAATACGATTTCGGCCTTAACCTGTACGCCGCACACATCAAGGATGTTCTCCTTAAGGCCTGTGGCATCTTCGTAGCCCATCTGCTGAGCTATGGTATCAACGTCAATACCGGCGTTGGTCGCATAGTCTTCGTACATCTTGTATACGGTTTCGTAGCGCTCCTGTATCTTCGCATCGATGGTCTTGTCATACTCGGCTCCGTCCACAACATACTTGATGTAGTCGTCCTTAACGCCCATCATGTAATCCTCTTCGGTGGTCTGAGGATTGTCATTAAGGTAGGCGATGATGGCATCTATACAAGCATCTCTGGTATCATAACCGAAAATAATCGAGTAGGCATTTTCTTCGGTCAGAGAGGTTTCCTTGCAGATATAGTTTATAGTGCAGTCGAAAGTAACTGCCTTGCCTGCATACTCCGGAGTCTTGGCATAATCTTCAGGGAAAGTAAGATTAAGGGATACTGTTTCACCTACGGCAACACCCACAAGTCCATCTTCAAAGCCCGGAATCATGGTTCCCGAACCGATGGTAAGCTGGTTGCTGGTTCCCGTACCGCCTTCGAACTGAACGCCGTCCATGTAACCTGCGTAGCTTACGCTTACAGTATCGCCCTCTGCAACCTTGTCATTGTTACGTGATTCGTCCTTCTCATAGAAAGCCATGCCAACCTGTGAGTACATTTCATTGTAGGTTGTTACGGTATCGGAGTAGTACTTCTCCGCATCGGAATTGGTAGCAACTTCCGGTGTGTAGGCATCGTAAGTAAACTCTTTGTAATAATCCTCACTCTTAAGAGCTGCCTTGCCTTTGCCTTCCTTGTCCTTAAGTCCCAGCCATACTACTACGCCGATAATAGCCGCAATAAATACGCATGCAATCGCAATGATGGGGCCTTTGCTGCTCTTTCTCGGAGCCACGCCTTCGATGTCTTCGGGGATTTCATTGTCGAAATCCGAAGAGGCATCATTGGCAAACTCTTCGATATCTTCAGCGCTGTCGGAACTCTCGCCGGTAACATTTTCAATGTCTTTTAATTCGTCTTCGGGGTTCATCTTTTATCCTCTCTTCTTTTTTGATTCCCACCCGAAAATACTAATTCAGCTTGTTCTTGATCTCGTGAAGCAAATCTTCCGGAGTGGTTCTGATTTTCTCTCTGTTCTTCTTGTGTTCTTTCTTGTTTTCGTACATCTCACGGTCGGCGACTCTTATCAGGTCGTCCATTGAGAAGTCGGCAGATGCCTTGACGGAACCTGCACCCATGCTGGCAACAACCTTATAGGGCTTGTCCGAGGAGCCGTTGTACTTCGCAAGGTATTTGTTGACCTTGTTAAGGAAGGACTTGCTCCTTCTTGAATCCCGGGA
>CACYBJ010000058.1 GCA_902772565.1 uncultured Lachnospiraceae bacterium
ACGGATTTTTATACAGCTGACAAGTTAATAATTGCAACGGGCGGTCTTGCCGCACCTGTACACGGAAGCGACGGTTCCCTTAACAGGATACTGACAAAACTCGGACACAACTTTGTAAAACAGGTGCCGGCACTTGTAAATCTTTTGTACAAAGACAGAAAACTTGATAATCTGGCAGGCGTAAGAACAAGAGCCGGAGTCGTGCTTAAGATTAATGGAAATGCAGCCTACAATGAAGCCGGAGAAATTGTGTTTACCAAAGGAAACATAAGCGGTATTCCCGTAATGCAGCTTTCGAGATATGCATCCTACGCATTCGCCGAAAAGAAGAATGTTGAACTTGTAATTGATTTGTTTAAGGATCTTACTTCCGAAGAACTGGATGAGCGCCTTAGAAGTGCTATTTACGGTCCTTATTCTGCCGGAAAAAGTATTTATGAGGTGTTAAGCGGTACCGTAAACAGTAAACTCCTTGATTACGCCTTAAGAAGCGCAGGAATCGATCCTGACAAGAAGGCCTATACACTTAAACCTCAAAAGTTTAATGACATGATTTCGGCTTTTAAGGGCCTTGAAATTAAAATCAAAGATGTGGGCGGCTTCGATAAAGCCCAGGTTACGGCCGGCGGAATCAAAACTTCTGAACTCGATGACAATCTCCAGTCGAAGCTGGTTAAGAATCTATATTTTGCCGGAGAAATTATTGACGTTGACGGAACCTGCGGAGGTTATAACCTTCAGTGGGCCTTTTCATCCGGCTACATAGCAGGTAAATCCGGGAAGAGATAATGTACAGAATATATCAGTTAAAACTCCCTATAGGTCACAGTGAAGAAGCTCTTAAGAACTGTGCCGCAAAGTATCTTGGCATAAAACCCGAAAACATTACAGGTTTTTCGGTTTTCAGAAGATCCGTTGATGCCAGGGACAAAAATGATGTTTTCTTCGTTTATGCCGTGGATGTAAATATCAACTGTAAACTGAAGAAAAAGTTTAAGCCCAATGAAGTGGGAGAGGTTAAGCCATACAGGTATTCTTTGCCGGAGCAGGGAACGGAGAGTCTATCCTATTTTCCGGTAGTTATAGGCGCCGGTCCCGCAGGACTGTTTTGCGCTTATATACTTGCCATGGCAGGATACAGACCGTTGCTTTTCGAAAGAGGCAAAAGCGTTGATGAAAGACAGGAAGATGTTGACTGCTTCTTAAAAGAGGGCAATCTTAATCCCGACTCCAATGTTTTGTTTGGAGAAGGCGGTGCAGGTACGTTTTCAGACGGAAAACTTAATACGCTGATTAAAGATAAAGACGGTTACGGCCGTTTTGTGCTTGAAACCTTTGTTAAAAACGGTGCAAAAGAAGAAATTCTATACGATGCCAAGCCCCACATAGGCACAGATGTCTTAAGAAACGTCGTTAAAGGCATGAGAGAGGAAATAATCGCCTTGGGCGGCAAAGTGAGCTTTAAGAGCCGTTTGAGCGGTTTTACGGCAGATACAGAACTTCGGTCCCTTTCCCTTGAGTTCCTTGATGATGACGGAAAAGTGATTTCAACCCAAAATATTTCGGCACACGTATGCGTTCTTGCCACAGGTCACAGCGCAAGAGACACCTTCGAAATGCTTTATGATAAAAATGTGGAGATGCAGCCCAAACCCTTTGCCATAGGATTAAGAGCTGTTCATCCACAGGAAATGATCAATAAAAGCCAATATGGTGCATATGCCGACAAACTTCCTGCAGCATCCTATAAACTGACACATACAACCAAAAGCGGAAGAGGAGTCTATTCCTTCTGTATGTGCCCCGGCGGATATGTAATTAACTCATCCTCCGAAAAAGACGGTGTGGTTGTTAACGGAATGAGTTATTCCGAAAGAAACGGAAAATATGCCAATTCTGCTATTATTTGCAATGTGACTCCTGAGGATTACGAAAAGGAAGGCTGCGGTACGGACCCGTTGTCCGGCGTAAGATTCCAAAGGAAATTCGAAAAGCTTGCCTATAAGGCAGGAAACGGCAAGGTTCCGATTTCATCTCTCGGAAAGTTTTCCGGATCTTGTGATGATGAGAGAGCCTATACTTCTCTTTCGGACAAAGTGATGGGAGAGTGCGAAAGAGCAGACCTTAGAAGCTGTCTTCCGGAATTTGTATCGGAAAGTATCAGTGAGGCATTTGCCGCCTATGATAAGAAAATCCAAGGTTTCGGAAATTCCGACACCCTTCTTTGCGGAATAGAAACCAGAACATCGAGTCCCGTAAAAATCCTACGAGACGGTGATTTCTTTGCATCCGTCAAGGGTATTATACCTGCCGGTGAAGGGCCGGGATATGCCGGCGGAATCATGTCTGCGGCAATAGATGGAATTAAAGCCGCGGAGCACATAATAAAAAAATACAGCCGTTATTACCCGGAAAGATAATAAAGAATGACTGACAGTAAAAAAACAAAA
>CACYBJ010000059.1 GCA_902772565.1 uncultured Lachnospiraceae bacterium
AACAAAGTTCCTATGTAATTCGAGAATTTCAGACCATGCTTTTCGCCCATGTTGGTCTTTACCAGGTTATCAAAAGTTTCTGTTATCTGCTCAACTATACTGACAAACAAGGATGGTTTCCCATACGGATCCGTCCTTCTTATGGCGATGTTCGCCGCAATGGCGAAAACCATAAATACCAGCATAACAATAAGGAGGCTGACATGTGTGTTCGTCAGATAGAATGTGTGTCCGAACAGTTTGTACTTAAGTAACCCGTCAACGCCGATGTTTACTCCGCTGTCTGCCAGAAGCAGACTGTTATTTACGGACAATTTCCGTTACCTCCTTTTCTTTTAAATATCAAGCTGAGATATACTGCGAGTTTCAGAGACAAAAGGGTGGTTAAGGCAGATGCCGCACCGACCGCTCCGAACAGTACTCCCGCAACACAGGCAGATGCCAGTATCACAAAAGCCCGCAGCATATAATACATTCCGGCTTTTTTCCGGGCAGCCTCTTCGCTGAGGTTTAAAACCAGTCCAAGGCTTCTTTTCAAATGCCAGATATAAAACAGTCCCGAAAATATTCCGAGAAGGCTTCCGAAAAGCCATGCTGCCTTATTGTTTATTAACAACGTACCTATTACGGCAAATGCCGCTGCCAGAACAAGGTAGGCACTTATGTAGGAACGTATGGTTTCTTTTACATCGGTTACTCCGGCTGCTTCCTCGGCACTTCCCGCCTCAACGATGTGGATTTCCTCCACGGTATCATCAAGTTCTTCATCGGGGCGGATGCTGTCAAGTATTCTTGCGCTTCTCCCCTTTATGAAACGGGACTCGAAATTATCACCGGATGTGTTGCCAAAAGCTTTTCCCGAATTATTTATCTTCGTGCTCTTCATCACGCCGTGCCCTCCATTCGCTGAAGGCGGCTTCAGCCTCGGCAAGTCTTTTTTCTTCGTCGGTCATTTCCTTCGCTTCGGGAGCTTTATCATTTTTCAGATAAACCTTAACTATGTCATAGACACCGTTAAAGCCTGCTCCGGCTCCTACTCCCAGACCGATAAGAACAATGTAGTCCGCATCAAGCTGCTTTCCTATATAATAACCCAAAAAGCCTCCGATAGCCATGGAAACCATCATAACAATTGCAATTTGTGTTATAAAAAAAACAATTTTAAGGTTTCTTCTCGTATCTTTATCCATTTAGATATCCTGATCGATTTCGTTAACCCTTCTCTGATGCCTCTCACCCTCCGAAAACGGAGTGTTAAGGAAGATATCCGTAATCTTTGCGGCAAGCTCGGGTTCTACGAAAATGGCACCCATGGCAAGCATATTTGCATTGTTGTGCTCGCGGCAAAGCTGCGCTGTTTTTTCATTGTGGCACAGAGCGCATCTGACGCCTTTATATCTGTTGGCTGCGATGGAAATACCGATTCCCGATGTGCAGATGACGATTCCCTTTTCACACTCTCCGTCGGCTACAGCCTTGGCTGCGGCTTTTCCGAAAAGAGGATAATCACAGGAGTCGGTGCTGTAGGTACCAAAATCCTTGTAGGATTCTCCTATTTCATCAAGGTGCTTTTTTACTTCCTGCATTAAGGCGTATCCGCCGTGGTCACATCCGAGTGCTATCATGCCTCTACCTCTTTACTGCTGTTGTTCTTCTATCATTATTTCGAGCTTTTTAAGCATTACCGAAAGCTGCGCAAAGCAGTTTTCATAGTCTATAAGACTGCCGCCGTGCGGGTCGGTTATTTCCGGTGCCCCCACAAACTCATTGAGCCTTGCGGCGTTTATGAGAGGATATCTTTCCCTGAAGAATTCCAGTTCCGGCTGTCCTATTGCAAGCACCAGGGTGCTGCTGGTGAAATCCTTTTCCGTGAGGGGTCTTGTGGTACCCGATACCGGAGTCAGACCATGACTGCCGAGAACCACTTCCACCTTCGGATTTATGGGCGTCTCAAAAAGCACGACAGCTCCCCTTGCCGTTATGGTCAGTTCGGGGAGTTTGCATATGTTTTTAAAGATTGCTTCTGCCATGGGTCCCGTAGTGGAATTGTCATGGCTTAAGAATAAAATTTTATCGTATTTCATACCCTTAGTTTAGAGTGATGATGCGGTAGCCTGCCGCTTTCATCAGTCTGTTCATTATTGCACTGCCGATGCCTCCCTGGGGGAAACTTTCGGCAAATATACAGTCGGCACCGATTTCATCGAAGTTCCTGAGCTGTTCGAAAAGATGAACTGCTATTTCCGCTTCGTCGGTCCTTCGTCCGAGGCTTGCTACATAGTCGGCCGTATACAGATCCTTGCTTTCTTCCGTGGCAAGCACTGCCGTTTTCTTTCCGAGAGCCTTAAGCTCAGCAGTTTTTTCATTTATGGTTTTTATTACAAGTTCCGCATCGCCCTCGTAGATGGTAAGTTCGCCTTTGGGAGCGTAATGGCGGTATTTCATGCCCGGAGCCTTGGCTATTATGTTTTCATTCTTTACTCTGGCTATTACTGCCGGATCGAATTCAATTCCGGGGATTACTTTTTCAAGTTCTTCTTTGGTGATAAAGCCCGGTCTTAAGATCAGCGGCTTATCGCCTGACATATCCACTATGGTGGACTCCAGTCCTATTTTAACCGGACCTCCGTCTATTACCATGGGGATGCGTCCGTCAAGGTCCTCCATGCAGTGCTCCGCTCTTGTGGTTGAGGGCCTGCCGCTGGCATTGGCCGAAGGAGCTGCAATAAAGAGTCCCGATTCGTCTATAAGGCGGTTGGCTATTATGTCACTGGGCATTCTCACTGCCACACTGTCAAGGCCGCCGGTGGTTTCCTTCGGGATGATATCTGCCCTGTTTACTATGATAGTAAGAGGGCCGGGCCAGAAGGCATCTGCCAGTTTTTTGGCACCTTCGCTGACATCCCTGCCGACTACACTAAGATCCTCTTTGTGAGCTATGTGAACTATAAGAGGATTGTCCGAAGGTCTTCCCTTGGCAGCATAGATTCTTGCCGAGGCAGATGCGTCGCAGGCATTTCCTCCCAGGCCGTAAACGGTTTCCGTGGGGAAGGCCACCAATTCGCCTTTTCGCAGAAGTTCACAGGCGGCGGACAGATCCGCCGTTTTCTGATTGCATCTGTCAATTTTAAGAAGTCTGGTCTGCATCGTTTCGATCTTCCGGTTTTACGTAATCCACATGGTGTCCTACATACTTGTAGGCCGGGCGGATAATCTTGCCCTTGTTTACGATTTCCTCAAGTCTGTGTGCGCTCCAGCCTGAAATTCTGGCAATTGCAAAAAGAGGAGTGTACATGGACATCGGAATTCCAAGCATGTCATATACAAAGCCGGAGTAGAAGTCTACGTTGGCACATACCGGCTTAAATGTTCTTCTGTTTTCTGTTACAAGTTTCTTGGCAATACCCTCGGCACGGGAGTAGAGGTCGAACTCGTCGCTTCTGTTCTTGGCTGCCGCAAGCTTTTCTGCGTACTCCTTAAGGATTACGCATCTTGGGTCGGATACGGTATAGACTGCATGTCCGACGCCGTAGATAAGGCCTGCTCCGTCAAATGCCTCGCCTGCAAGAACTTTTCTTAAGTATCCTTCTACTTCGCGGTCGTCCTTCCAATCCTTAACATTCTCCATAAGGTCAAGGAACATGCTTCTGGCCTTAAGGTTGGCGCCACCGTGACGCGGTCCCTTAAGAGATGATAAAGCAGCTGCGATGGCTGAGTAGGTATCGGTACCGGAGGATGTAACAACATGAGTAGTGAATGTGGAGTTGTTACCGCCGCCGTGCTCCGCATGAAGAATGAGAGCCACATCAAGAACCTTTGCTTCAAGTTCTGTGTACTCACCCGAAGGTCTGATCATTGCAAGGAAGTTTTCCGCAATGGATTTCTTCGGATCCGGGTTTCTGAGTACCAGAGAATTGTTCTTGTTGATATTCTGATCGGCCCAGAAAGCGTAGGCTGCGATTACGGGAGCCTTGGCTATAAGGTTCAAGCTCTGAAGAAGTACGTTCTCTGTGGAGATTTCTTCAGGATTCGAATCGTAGGAATAAAGTGTGAGCACGCATCTCTGAATGGCATTCATGATATTCTCGGAAGGGGACTTCATGATAACGTCTCTTGAGAATTTCTTTGAAAGGTCCATCTGGCTGTGAAGCACATCGGCAAATGCGTTGAGCTGGGATTCTGTAGGAAGGCTTCCGAAGAGAAGAAGGTAGGTACATTCCTCAAATCCGAGTTTTCTTCCTTCAAGACCGTTAATAAGGTCCTTTACTTCGATTCCCTGATAGTAAAGCTGTCCGTCGGCGGGAACCTTGACACCGTCCACCATGGCATAACCGTTTACATCGGAAATCTCTGTGAGACCTGTGAGTACTCCGGCTCCGTTAGAATCACGAAGACCTCTCTTTACGTCATATTCAATATAAAGGTTCTGATCGATTCTTCCCGAATTAAAGCAGTTGGTTACAAGTTTTTCGAAGAGTCCCTCCTGCTCGGGAGCAAGATCCATCATAGTTCTTTTTGTCGGCATTTCATTTTCTCCTTTCAGTTCCGTTTTTTATATAGGGGAAAACAGTCCAATGACTTCATCATCGTGCAGATACTGCATGGTGACTGTTCATAGAAAAAGGTGCTGCAGATATTACGGCAGCACCCAAATCACTCAAAACATTCTATTCTTCCGTACTGTCTTTGTGGTACAGATTTCTCCACTCGAGGTCGCCGTGGCTGATGCCCTTAATGAGCATTTCCGCTGTGGCAATGTTGGTAGCAAGAGGAATGCTGTACATGTCGCATAACGGAATAACCTTGTTAATAAGGTTTTCGTAGTTTGACACTTTGGAAACATCTCTCAAAAATATAACCATATCGAGCTGGTTCTGTTCAATCATGGTGGCAATCTGCTGCTCACCTCCGAGCGTGCCGGACAGGAATTTATGTACATGAAGATTCGTTGCTTCTTCAATAACTCTTCCGGTCACTCCGGTGGTATACAAATCATTTTTGCTTAATATGCCTTTGTATGCGATGCAAAGATTCTGCATGAGCATCTTTCTCGCGTCGTCGGCTATCAATCCAATATTCATGAACCCCTCCGGTTTCTACCCTTCATCCGCCTCGCAGCATGCAAAAGCCCCTGGCACAGCATGCTTTTTGATCCCGGGAAAATTACTTCGTATCCTCCTCTGAAATCCTTTCCCACAATCATAATAAGATTACTACAAAACCGATTAAAATTCAATAAAAAAATGCTAATTAAAGGGCCTTTGAAAGTTCTTTTAATGTCTGAATATCCTCAGCGGAAAGTCTTAAGTTGCTTTCCAGTTTTCGGCCCTCCGAAGTGGTCACCGTTATTTCCACCGTAGTGCCCGCATCCGCACAATTTCCCGCCGCCTTAAGGAAGGGAACGAACTTGGGATGGGCCTTGGTGAACTTTTCACCCATGGATTTTAATTTGAGAAGAATCTTTATATCCATCATATCCTCCGTGTGAAGCATCACTGTCTATCCTAAAAATAATTCTTTCTGTCCATGCCGATTCCGCTGGCACGACGCTTTCTTATTTCCACCACAATGTAAACCGCAGCAGGGATAATAAGAATCAGAATCACTATGTCGATTACGCCGATAATCTTCTTCATGGAACCGTGTTCGGCATTGATTTCCTTTACTTCCTCTGCGGTAAGCTCCGTTCCCACCGTAAAGGAGAAGGGGGCAAATGCTCCCTTGAAACGGGCGCTGTAAATATTGTTGTCAAGGTAGTATGGTGCGTCGCTGTTAAGAAATTCCAGAGTTTTCACCTTTGGCAGATTGAAAACATAGGACTCGCCGGATGCTCCGTAGAATGTAGACAGCGGGCTGCCCGTAAAATAAAAACTGTAGGATGTGCCCTCCGGAGAATACTTCGTGGGGCGTTTCATTACGCCCTTTACTTCATTATCCACCGTAAGAGTCAGCGAATCCATGGCAGGAACTTCGATGTTGTAAACAACCACGCAGAGTTTTTCCTCTCCGTTTTCCGATACCCTAAGATAATCTGCCGGCTGGTTTTCCAGCACATTTTTGCCTATATCTATGGTGGCCCTTTCGTAGGAAGAAAGGCTGGTGATTCCGTATTTGGCAACGGCCTCATCTATGTAGGCCTCGTAATTTAAATTGGCCATAGCCTCGGCGCAGGTGTCATAGGCCGACTCTTCCTTTATTTTTTCGGGGCTTCCTATGGCATAAATCCTGCCTGAAACCGCAGAATCCCCTGCCATAATGGTTTCGCCGCTTACAAAGGACTTGGCTTCCTCCGCCGTAAGATTAACCGTTTCAACCTTAAGAAGGCGTATCACGGCCACTGCGGCATATGCCGTAAGAGCATCGGAATTGTAAAGCTCGTACTCGGCATGAGTATAGGCAGTCAGGTCTTCGTTCTCAAAGGCATGTTTGTCATTCGGTATGGTAACAGTCATGTTTTCGTTTTCCATAAGGATCTCATTGCCGGCAGAAATACCTATTTCCACTGCTGCGGTTCCGTCGGAAAACACCGGATAGGTTCCGGCAGATGCGGTGGCACTCTCGGCCGCCAATGCTGTCTTTGTACCAAATGTCAGCGAAAAAATGGCGCACAGGATAAGAGCGAGTGAATAAATCCGCCCGCTCATACTGTTTTTGTTAAATTTTAAGAAGCTTTTTCCTAAAATGTTAAGCACCTCACATTTTATGCTTAGCCGATTTCGGCAAGCCATGTGTTAACCGTGTTCTTCCACTCACCGTCAGGGTACTTGCTTAAGTAGTCGTTATAGTAGGACTTGGCTTTGGTATTGTCCCCTGTGAGCTGGAAGGTTCTTGCAAGAAGATAAAGAACCTCTTCGTTATCCGGCGACTGTTCGTAGGCATAGGCCAGATAAGAGTTGGCCGTAGCATAGTCGGAGTTTTCGTAGTAGGTCTTGGCTTCTGTAAGAAGGGTATCTGCGGATACCTGAGAGGACATTACATCCGGATAAACGGCAAGGACCTGATCGTACAGGCTCTTGGCAGATGCATTGTCAAGCTCGGTGGTGGTAACCGCTTCCAGTTTCTGTCTCAACAGAAACATCTCAAGGCTGCCTGCATTTCCGGACTGAAGCTGCTGGAAATATACGTAGGCATCGATGATATTGGTATAGTATTTTTCGGCAGATGCCATCTCGGCTTCCTGCTTATAACTGTCTGTTTCCTGCTCCTCTATTTCAAGTTTTGACTGAAGTGAGGAGTTTTCTTTCTGAAGTGTGTCTATTTCGGAAAGATACTGTGCCATTTCGGCACTGTTTGAAGACTCTTTGTTTAAGGCCTCCTGATCGTACTCCTGACGGACTCCCGGAACTATCAGGAAGTATACGCAGATAATTCCTATGAGGATTCCGGCGACAAGACTGAGAAACACTCTGTAATCCGGACCGGACTCTTCAAAATTGAAGTGAGGACGGACCTCGGCCTTGGACTTACCCCTCAAAATTTCTTTGGCTTCCGCTTCCTTTGCTTTGTCGTCGGGAACGGAAATGGTAAGGTCTGCGGCCACTCTTCTGATGTCTCTTATTTCAGCCAGAAGTCTTAAGGACTTTGGGTTGGCTATGTCATTCTTAAGAGTACGCTTAAGGGCTTTACGGGCTCTTGTATAGTCTCCGCTCTTCATGTAAAGTACGGCAAGCAGCTGCCATGCAGCCACATAGTCGGTATTCATGGAAGCGGCACGCTTGAGCTGAATAAGCGCCTGATCGGTAGCTCCGGCTCTTGCCATTCGAAGTCCCTGATTGAACTTCTTTATGGAATTGCGGTAGCGGTCGAGTCTGGCCTGATTCTTATTGGCAATGCCAAGGAAATAGTTGGCCTTAACATTGTTGGGGTCGTAGTAATTCACCAGTACCCACTGAATCATTGCTTCACCCACTTCGCCCACCTGGAAGTAGCAGAGTCCGAGAAGATTCCTGGCCTCAACATACTTCTTATCAAGGCTTACAGCGCGGTTAAGCATGGTAATTGCACCGCTGACATCCTTGATTTTAGCCTTCTCGAGTCCTTTATTGTAATAATAGCATGCATACAGATGCGCAGCTCGACTCATTTGCTTCTTTTCTCCTTTAAGAGAGTATCAAGGATATCCGTGATATCAGGCTCTTTTCTGTCAAGAACAGACTCATCCTGAAGATCCAGTTCCTTGCTGGGTGAAAATTTTCTTACTTCTTCTTCGAAATTAAACATAATAAATCCTTATAGATTCTGCTTGCAAAACTCCGCCTTGTCATGTATCAAAGATACATGGCGTTTTTCCCAACATTTTGCTTCGCAAAACGTCGCCTTGTCATAAGGTATCCTCCCGCTTCGCGGGTTTCCTTATGACGTTAGGTGGTTAAGTCTTTCCTCTACGCCTGCAAGAGTAGCTTTGTACTTTTCAAGTTTGGCCTTCTCTTCTTCCACTTTTTCCTTCGGTGCTTTTGAGAGGAATCTTTCGTTTGAAAGCATACCGTTTGAACGCTTAAGTTCGCCCTCAAGTCTTGCTTTTTCCTTTGTGAGTCTTTCGATTTCCTTTTCGATATCCACAAGGTCGGCAAACGGAATATAGAGGGTAACCTCAGGAATTACGGCAGATACGGCATCTGCATCGATTCCTGTCTTATCTTCCTGAATAACAACTTCCGATGCACCGGAAAGAGTTGCAAAGAAGTCCTTGCTGCCGGCAAAAATGCTGCGGTTCTTTTCGGATGCGGAAACCACAAATGTCTTGGCCTTTCTTGAAGGCGGAACGTTCATTTCCGCTCTTAAGTTTCTGAGAGCCTTAACAGCTTCCTTAATGATACCGATTGCCTCTTCTTCGGCTGCGAAGTTTCTTGCCTCGGAGTATACAGGCCACTCGGAAATCATAATGGATGTGTTTTCATCAAGCTCACCTTCGGCATCCTTAAGTGTGCAGTAGATTTCTTCCGTAACGAAAGGCATGTAAGGATGAAGCATCTTAAGAGCATCCTTAAGTACTGTTCTTAATGTCCAGATGGCTGCCTTCTTGGTTTCTTTATCCTCGCCGTAAAGACGTGGTTTAACCATTTCGATGTACCAGTCACAGAGTTCTTCCCAGATGAAGTCATATACCTTCTGTGCTGCCACGCCGAGTTCGTATTTATCAAGGTTTTCGGATACGGACTTAACAACATCGTTGCAGGTTGCAAGTATCCACTTGTCTGCATCCGTAAGGAGGGATGCATCCACATTCTTGATTTTTCCGTCTTCGCCCATCTGATCCATGTTCATCATAATGAAACGGCTGGCGTTCCAAACCTTGTTGGCGAAGTTACGTGAGTTTTCAACCTTCTCCCAGTAGAAACGCATGTCGTTTCCGGGAGCATTTCCGGTAATGAGCGAGAAGCGGAGGGCATCTGCACCGTACTTGTCAATTACTTCAAGCGGATCGATACCGTTACCGAGGGACTTGCTCATCTTGCGTCCCAAAGAATCCCTTACGAGACCGTGAATAAGTACGGTGTCAAAAGGAACTTTTCCGGTGTGCTCAAGTCCGGAGAACATCATTCTGATAACCCAGAAGAAGATGATGTCATAGCCGGTAACAAGAGTGTTTGTAGGATAGAAATAATCAAGTTCTTCGGTCTTGCCCGGCCAGCCCAGAGTTGAGAAAGGCCAAAGGGCAGATGAGAACCATGTATCCAGCGTATCCGGATCCTGACGCATGGTCTTGCCGCACTTAGGGCAGGTGCAGGTATTTTCCATGGAAACTACCATCTCGCCGCAGTCGTCGCAGTAGAACGCAGGAATTCTGTGTCCCCACCAGAGCTGACGGGAAATACACCAGTCTTTGATATTCTCAAGCCAGTGATAGTAGGTCTTGTCGAAATGCTCCGGAACGAACTTTGTGTCGCCGTTTCTTACCGCGTCAATAGCAGGCCCTGCAAGAGGCTCCATCTTTACAAACCACTGAAGAGAAACTCTTGGCTCAATGGTTGTATGGCAACGGTAGCATGTACCTACATTATGACTGTAATCTTCGATTTCGGTTAATGCGCCGCACTCCTTAAGATCCTTAACAATGGCCTCACGGGCTTCGTAGCGGTCCATACCGGCATATGCCGGATAATCCTCGGTAATCTTTGCGTCTTCGGTAAGAACATTGATTACTTCAAGGTTGTGGCGAAGACCTACTTCATAGTCGTTAGGGTCATGGGCAGGTGTGATCTTTACTACACCGGTACCGAATTCCATGTCTACGTATTCGTCGGCAACAACGGGAATCTCACGTCCTACGAGAGGAAGGATAACCTTCTTGCCGATAACGTCTTTATAACGATCATCATTTGGATTAACCGCAACTGCAGTATCGCCCAGCATGGTCTCAGGTCTTGTGGTGGCCATTTCGATGTATCCGCTGCCGTCGGCATATGGATATCTTAAATGCCAGAAATGTCCTGCCTGATCTTCATACTCAATCTCCGCATCGGAAATAGATGTAAGGCAGTGAGGACACCAGTTGATTATCCTCTTGCCTCTGTAAATAAGACCTTTGTTGTAAAGGTTGAAGAATACCTGTTTAACGGCTT
Organism: uncultured Lachnospiraceae bacterium; assembly: GCA_902772565.1. Lineage (GTDB taxonomy): Bacteria > Bacillota > Clostridia > Lachnospirales > Lachnospiraceae > UBA3775. The sequence continues at coordinate 10,563 of CACYBJ010000059.1, forward strand.
TGTTGCAGCCCTCATCCATGGTGAATCTTTCACGGTCCCAGTCGCAGGATGAACCAAGCTTTCGAAGCTGCTTAACGATTCTTCCGCCGTACTGCTTCTTCCAGTCCCAGGCTCTTTCGAGGAACTTCTCGCGTCCCAGATCGTCCTTGGTAAGACCTTCCGCCTTCATGGCTTCAACGATCTTAGCCTCGGTTGCGATGGATGCATGATCCGTACCCGGAAGCCAGAGTGCCTCATAGCCGGACATTCTCTTGTAACGGATAATGATATCCTGCATTGTGTTGTCAAGGGCATGTCCCATGTGAAGCTGTCCCGTGATATTCGGAGGTGGCATAACTATGGTATAAGGCTTCTTTTCCTTATCTACCTTTGCATGGAAATACTTTTTGTTTTCCCAGTTTTCATAAAGTTTTGTTTCGATCTCTTTGGGATCGTAATTCTTGGCAAGTTCCTTCATTGAAATCTATAACTCCCTTTTTGATTTATCTGTTTTAGTTTTCTCTGTACTCCTGCTTTATCTTTCCGAGAGTTTCATCGAAAAGCCACCAGAAGTCTTCGTCTTTGTCCTTTAACTCCATGAGTTTTAAAACGTTCATGTAGTCGGTGTTGTACTCTCTGTTGTCCTCTATGAAATAGAACTGGTTTTCTATTCTCCGGACAAGTTCGTCATCGGACTGGTAGGCCGATAACTCGCGGGCAAAGGAATCTTCGTCGCCGTCAAGTTTTAAGCAGTACAGATACTGGCAAAGCGACTCTTTATTATTGTTCTTTCTGTAGGCGGAATCAAAGAGTTTTGATGCTGCCTGGAAACGTCCGCTCCTTGCGGTTAGAACACCCAGGTTATGCATAACATCACCCTGTTCCGGTTCCTTAAGTTCCGAAAAGTCCTTATCATCCATGAGCTGCCTGTATTCGAAGCCCGCCTCTCTGAACTTTCTGAAACTCATAAGAGAATCGGCATGTCTCTTCTTTCTTTCCACCGGAAGCATGTCATAAAGAGCATCTATTTCGGCTATGAGGTTGTTGATCTCTTCCTCGGTATAGTAGTCGGTGCTGACGAAAATGGAGACCACTATGTCCTTAAGACCCGCGCCTCTTCCCATTAACTGCTCAAGGAAATTCGCACGCTCCTCCATTCCCAGTTCCGTCCTGATCCAGCCTGCCAGCTGAACGTTGGAAAGATCCTCCTCAATGGTATCTATATTGTGATAAAGATAGTAACAAAGTTCTTCCATGGTATAGACGCTGATGCCCGTGGTCTGAAACGTATAAGGCACCTTCGCTTTGTTACCTATACAGAAAATAAACTTTCCCATTACAGCTCGATCACTTTCTCCCAGATGCGGTAGGTGTTCTCAAAGAACTCACCGAATCCGAGGTCCTTTACAGTAAGCACCGCAGTATCCCTGTCAATGAACTTGACGCCCACGGACACTCTGGTGGTTTTATTTTCTCTCTGTTCGAGATTCTTAAGATTCATGACAACATGCTTGGTTTCTTTACGTACGGCATTGAAGATCGTGAAGAAGATTTCGTCCGTGTCATCCACGATTCCGACTGTCTTTGCCTTAACCCTCTTCCAGGGCATTCCGGCATCCACAAGCCTTACTTCACCTATTCTGTTGTCTTTAAACATTCTGATGGAAATGGTGCATCTCACCTGATCGTCGGTAAGGAATAAATAGTCCTTGTAATCTTCGTTTCCGATGATCATGCCGGCATATGCCGCACCCTTCGAATACAGATTCTGACCCTTAAACACTCTTCGGCCGATGCATAAGGACTTTATGATACCGTCGGCCCAGTTGCCGTCAAAGCCCACACCGGTAAAGTACATGGTGGAGACTATCTGTCTGTAAAGAAGCTTGTCGGTGATATTCTTAAAGTTACCTGCAAGTCTTCCTTCAACGGTGTCGGAAAGCATACCGTAATCCATGTCGTCCGAAAGGTCCTCGCCTCTTGCCGTAATGGTTATGGGCAGACCCTTCTTGGCTATGGAAAGCTGGTAGTATTTAAGTCCTTCTTCGTCAAAGTCGAAAAGGGAAACATCATTGACCCAGAGTTCCTTTTTCTGGCTGATGGTATAGTACATGAAACTTTCCATGTAACTGATGACCATCACTCTGTTCATATCGGTACCGATGGACTGAAAGGCGTTGTTAATGGCAGCCACTACGGCATCTGTCTTGTTTCTGACGGTAACCACCACCCGGGTGATTTCATCCGTCAGATAGCTCTGGTGAACCGCAGTATAGATTTTTCTGATAAAGCGCTCAAGTAACGCCTCACCGGAATAATCGGTGCCGAAAATGTCGGTCATCTCCCCTGTTTCCACTTTCTTCAAAAGTTCGGAAACAAAGACGCCGGCATTACGGTTTCTGCACCTGATGGCCTCTTCGCCTACTATCCAGTCTCTGGTATCATTTCTGACACAGAGAACCGTAGGTACAAGGTATATTCCTTTGTTTGGCACGACGGAAACGGACTCCGGCTCCGCAAAGTCACGGCTCACCGAAAGCTGGGTGGTTTCGGTACCCAGGTCGATGCCGATTATAAGTTTTCCGGTTCCGCTTGTTCTTTCAAACATTTCTGATTACCCTTTTTGCTAAATCTCCCTGAAAAGCTGGGAAATGGCAAATTCATTCTTTACATATTCGTTAAGAAGCTCTACGGACTTGCTCTTGTCTCTCGAGTTTCTTGCATTAATTATGGCATTTATCCTTGCAAAACGGCTCTTGCCGCCGGCAGAGGATACAAAGTTACCTGTTACGGTAAATCTTTCGGACTGAGTCACGTTCTTACCGTCATCGTCGGTAATGATATAGTCCACGCTTTCGCCTGCAAAAAGTACGATTTCCTTAACGAACATACCGTAGCAGACATCGCGCATGGCCTCTTCCCTGATGGTCTTTCGTCCGTCGACACGGGTAAGCAGGTTAATGATCACCCTGTGGCTCGGATTGGACTTGTAGGAAATATAAACCTTGTCTTCCATGTCTTCCGGAATACGGAAGTACTTGGCAAAATTCATAAAGCAGGGGAGAATCTTTCCTCTGGAATTAAGTACATCCAGCCAGTTCTTTGCAAAGTCGATCTCATCCTGCGTAAGGTCCGGTGTTACCGCATAGTTCTTAAGAAGAGCAAGGAGCACAATGTCATTGGTCTCGTAGTAAGAATCCCTTCTCATGTTATCTATGCTGTTTTTGGTGAGCGGCACATCAAACACCAGATACTTGTAGGCCAGGAAATTGAAGTAGGCTCTTGCAAGGGAGCGGTCTCTCATTCTCCTGTGATAATGTGCATAAACCTTCTCGGCATAAGGGAGAAAACTCTCGGTAAAGAGTATCTGGGCAAGAAGCCTTTCATCCATGTCCGATGTAGCAAGCTTCATGTCAACGCCTACCTGCCAGATGTCATACATGTCACCTGTCATGCCGTTATAGAAACTGTCAAGGTAGCTGACAATTTTCTCATCTCTTCTTCCTGCAAGGAACAGGTAATACATAATGTCCGAGATGAGTTTGTCAAAACTTCCCAGCTGCTGCTGAGGAAGGGATGTGGCAAACTTCTCAAGAAGCTTGATATCAACATCCTCGTAGCCGCATTCGCTCATTAACCTGTAGGCGGCATCATACTGTTCTCTGAGAATAAGAAGGCCTGCAAGTTTACCCCTTCTTGCGGGAGTAAGAAGCTTGTATTCCAGCTTCTCGATGTCCTCTTCGGTGATTTCATCCTGAGCATGATCGTAGAAGTAAAGCACCAGCTCCGCAAGCATGGTTTCTGAGGCATATGCCGAGACATTGTTAAGAGTCAGAAGCTGCTTACGAAGGTCTACGGAGACCTGGTCGTACTTGCGCATTCTGTGGGCTCTGTCCGCAAGGCATACTATTAAATCATCCTTGTCCCTGTTGCAGGCATATGCCTTTTTAACAAGGGAATCGTCGGATATCAGTTTTTCGATTTTTGTATTGTCGTCCGGAACGTATCTGTTGTTGGCAGCGTCCAAAAGGAAGACTTTATAGTTTTCGGAGAATATGTCTATCTGAGCCTGTCCGTTGATGAGAGGAACTACCATTTCATCATCCAGTTCCCTGTGAGCAACACAGACAAATCTCATGAGAGGATTCTCACACTCGATTTCATTTCTGAAAATCACTTTGTGAAGGTATTCGTCGTATCTGTCGGCAGATGCATCATCGCTTAAGCAGTCATTGTAAATAATGGACAAAGCGCTGTTGTTCTTGCCGTCACGCATCAGCTGGGATGCAAAGAGACGAATCTTCTCTTTGTAATTTTCGTAAACAATAGGATTGGAATCCTTGTGCAGCACTATGTTGGCATAAAGGTAGGCAAGCTTTCTTTCATTAAGCTTGGAATTATACACATAGTACATGAGTACTGACTGGTCCAGATCCTCTTCAAAGTCGCCGCTGTGGGCGTACATGTAATATTCGTAAAGGTCGCCGATGCGAAGGTTCTCCTCCACACCTCTTCTGTACCACTTAAAGTAGGCATTGTCCTTCTTGTAATTCCTGATGAGCATCTGGCAGATGGCAAGAAGGGTATCCTTCAACTGGAATCTCTCATAAACAGCCGTAAGGATGTTGTAATGAATCTTCAGGAAGTTGCCGTTTCGAAGTACCAGAGATGTGTACTGTCTTGCCACGTCGCGGCTGCAGTAATTGTGCTTTAACGCAAAGTAAATGGCTCTGGTCTCGAAGTCTCCCGTATCCTTAAGAAGCAGAGGCTCCGTGTTAAGGATCCTGGCTGCATAAAGATACATAAGCGGACTGTTGCAGCCCGCATTATAAAGGGCGTTAAGCTCGTCAAATCCCAGTTTTACATTCTTTGTGAATCTGTCTTCAAGAAGGAAGGACAGAAGCACAAGTGAATACTCCTCAGGGTTAGCATCCTGAAGGGCATAAATCTTTTCGAGAGACACGTCCTTTACTTCCGGGTTTAACCTTGCTTCAAGGTAGTAGCTCAAACCTTTGGTAAAAGGAGTAAATACAGCCTCGTTGTTTCCTGTTACGGACTGAAGCAAAGCCACTGCAGGGCTTTCCTTGCCGGCAACCTTAAGAAGAAGGGCACGTACAAGGTTGGCAAATACCGCATCTGCCCCTTCGATACCTTCGTAGTCGTCCATTAAGGCCTGGCCTTCGGAAACAAATCTTCCCACAGGGATGGCGTTCATCTCATGGGCAATAAGATTCTCTGTGAGTCTGATGCCGATGTTCTTAAGTCGTCTTTCCCTGATATAAGAGTTTGGATCGGCATGCGGAATCCTTGCTGTAAGGCCTATTTCGGCGCTGACACCGCAGCCTGTTATGGAAAGAGTGCAGAAGTTGGTACCCTCTGCCATTCTTTCGGGATAGATCACATACTTAAGATCGTACTCATCACCGATAAAATCTTCGTTACGGATGAGTTCCCTGTCGGGATCCATAAACGGCATGTCACATGCCACATTAAGTGAAATGAATCCCCAGGTATTCTTTTTGATCTTAATGCTGTCGGAGAAATTGCTGAGACCACAGTCGTATTCTATTTCCTGCTTTTCAAATTCCACCGTTAACGGAACCTTCCTGTGAGTAGCCACAAGGAACTGCTCCATAGCTATATCGACAGAGGGACTCTTAAGAAGTCTTTCTCTTAAGAAGGCACTCTTCTTTTCATGATAATTGATAAAACCGGAGAACTCCTCGGATGCAAAGAGTTTTCTTGCGGCAGTCCAGTTGCTCTTGGCAAGGTCTGCGAAATCTCTCATGTTCTTTACCGGTCCGTTGATTGAAATAAGAACCGGAGGAGTCACCGTAAATGTGTAAGGAAGGCGGATTTCACCGCAGTCGGTTACAAAGCCCAGTTCGCCGGTAATCTTGTCTCCCACCTGTGCATACTCGGCATTGACGGAAACCTCTATTACGCTTTCACTTCCCACAAACTGTCCCGTAAGAACGGTAACCTTTGGGTTGGATGAGAACACAAGGCCCTTCATTCTCATGTCGGCATCGTTTCCGACGGTAATTCCCACATTCTGACGCTTACCCATCTCGACGCCGAGAGTGATTCTGTCATCACTTAAAATAATGCGCGGAAGGTCAAAATTCATCCGTCCTTTTGAAAGCTGTTCGATTTTTTCTTTCATTGAATTCTGTCCTCCTTGCCTGATTTAGGGTAAAACATACCAAATTGTATTTTATCAAAAGGGAGGCTTTTATTCAATATCAAATCGGCACGTAGAAGCAGATTATTCGCGGGGAGAGCGGAGCGGATCAAGTGGTTATCGTCGGAGCGAATGCAATGGGTGCCGGATCAGGTGGCATGCCCGCGAAGGCA
>CACYBJ010000060.1 GCA_902772565.1 uncultured Lachnospiraceae bacterium
TCCTTCTTTCTGTACTTTTTGTACTTTCTGAGGTCCGGCTGATACTGTCCCGCATAGATGATCCTTGAGGTTTTGAAGTAGGTATCCATTCTGGCCTTAATGTAGTTCTCCACGCATTCCACGGTGTAGTCCACCCCGGCTTCCATAAGATTCTGCTTCTTGATGAATCCGCCGGCCTTAAACAGATGTCCGCCGCCTCCCCCAAGTCCCTCGGTAATAAAGAACGCCAGCTCACTGGCTTTTACTTCCTTAACGCAGCTTCGCACCGAGAGTTTTATACCGAAGGGGAGCATGCTGTAAACCACACAGGTGGCGATGCTGTCAACTTCCATGAGCATATCACTGGTCATTCCGAGAATGTTCGGGTCGCAGGGACGTACCCTCATGGTGGCATATGCATACTTCTCATCAAAGTGGGCATTCCTTAATGCCTCACCTGCAATAATCAGTTCCTGTTTTGAAATATTGGAATTTTTAAAAAGAATGATTTCCGGCTTTGAGAAAGAAGCGAAATCCCGAAGATCCTTATCGGAAGGATGCGAAAGCTCCGCAAAGCCGTTGGTGTCGGTCATGAGACCGTAGTAAAGAGCTGTGGCAACACATTTGTCTTCGTTAATGTCTATGCCCTCTTTTTTAAGAAGCTCATAAATAAGAGTTGCACAGCTTCCCATGTTGCTCCGAACTTCGCTTAGCTCAGGCAGATGCCCGCTGTCCTGGTGATGGTCTATTACCGCAATGCACTCCGCATCAAACCGGGTAACATTGCTTTCACCGTACTGACAGTCCACCGTAACCAGAAGTTCCGGCTTTTCAAGAAGCGTTACATGTTCAACTTCTATTCCGAGATGTTCTATCATGAGAGCCAGATTGCTTTTCTGAACGGCAGATGCGCCGCCGTATACGAATCTGGCAGATATTCCTTTTTTTGAAAGATACCACTTAAGAGCGAAGCCGGAGGCCAGCGCATCCGCATCGGGCTCATCATGGCACTGTATGACAATATCCGTAAACCTTGTCAGATCTGATAGTTTTAAAGACATGTTTTTTCCCCTGTTAAACCCTAACAACCCTGCCGCCCCTTCGCGGCATATGCCAAGTAATCCTAACCCCCGATTACTTTGATACTTCTTTAAGAAGTCCCACTATGATATTCTCCGCATCATTTTCGGATGCAGCAGACATAGCAGAAATATACTTATCTCTTTCCGCATAAAGAGCATCGATTTCTTTTCTCAGATCACACTCGAGTATCTTATCGTCGGCAATGACTTTTGAGAAGCCCTGCTTTTCGAAAGACTGAGCATTAAGTATCTGGTCGCCTCTGCTCTGATCAAGTCCCAGCGGAACCAGAATATTTGGCTTTTTAAGAGCCTTAAGTTCGCAGATGGCATTGGCTCCCGCACGGGAAAGCACGATATCTGCCGCCGCAAACATATCCTTCATTTCTTTATCGCAGTATTCGATCTGCTTGTATCCGATGCGGTCATTGTAGGAAGCATCTCCCTTGCCCTTACCGCAAAGATGAATAACATTATACTCCTTAAGAAGCTCGTCCAGATTCTTTCTTACAGCCTCATTAAGTCTTGCTGCGCCGGTGCTGCCGCCGAAGGCAAGAAGCACGGGGCGGGATATATCGGTAAAGCCGCAGATTTTAAGAGCCACTTCCTTGGAACCTGTGAAGAGTTCCTTTCTGAGGGGAGTACCTGTAAGGATGCCCTTTCCCTTTGGAAGCTTATCCACTGTTTCAGGGAAATTGCAACATACCTTTACGGCACGCTTTATGGCAATTTTGTTGGCAAGACCGGGAGTCATATCGGACTCGTGTACTATGGTAGGAACCTTATTCTTTTTGGCTGCAAGTACCACCGGAACGGATACGAATCCGCCCTTTGAAAAGCAGACATCCGGATCTATTTCCTTAATGATTTTCTTTGCTTCAAAATAACCCTTTACCACTCTGAAAGGATCGGTAAAATTCTGCCATGAAAAATAACGTCTCAGTTTTCCTGTGGATATTCCGTAGTAAGGAATCCCCAGGTTTTCAATCAGTTTTTTCTCAATTCCTTTTTTGGAACCTATGTAACTGACCTCATAACCCTCGCTTTTTAATCGGTCAAGCATGGCAATATTGGGTGTTACATGTCCGGCTGTACCGCCGCCGGTAAGAACGATTTTTTTCATGATTTTTTTACCGCAATCAAAACAGTATGACTTCGGAATTCTCCTCTTTCTTTATGGGTTTTATGTGTTACAGCTGTGCCACAAGTTCGGTGGTGATTTCCACCATGCGTTCAATGGCAAGGACTTCAAATTCTTCATAGACCATTCCGGCGGAGTCATCCGCATTGTCGGAAATGGTTCGTACGATAACAAAAGGCACTTTATTGATGTGTGCCACCTGTCCCATGGCCGCACCTTCCATTTCGGTACAGATTCCGCCGAAGGTATCAAGAAGGTCATCCTTCTTTTGTCTTTCGCAGATAAATACATCACCGGTCAGGATTCTTCCCGAAAACATGTTTACTTCAGGATAGACCTTTTTGCATGCGGCACGAGCTGCTGCAACAAGGGTTTCATCTGCCTTAAAGGTTGTGGTTTTCATCTGAGGAATCTGGCCCGGTTTGTAACCGAAAACAACGGCATCAACATCGTGCTGGAGACAGTCTCGGGAAATAACGATATCGCCGATGTTTACTGCAGGACTCACTCCTCCCGCAATGCCGGAATTGATAAGACAGTCCACTTCATAATAATCAATTATGGCCTGAGTACAAGCAGCCATGTTTACCTTACACAGACCGCTCTGGACCAGAACAACTTCTTTACCGCAAAGTTTTCCGATGTAAAAATGCCATGCGCCGCGTTTTTCTGTTTTCATATCCACAAGTCTTTTGCGGAGCTTAGCTATTTCATTCGGCATTGCGCCGATAATTCCGATCCTGTTAAAACTCATACCTTTCCTTTCAAAATTCCCCACACACGAGGTGTGGGGAACTACTAACCAATGTCTCAAAGACGAGTTTCTGCGAAACTCTGTCACAATTCCTTCGGAATTATGACGAGTTGCGACAGA
>CACYBJ010000061.1 GCA_902772565.1 uncultured Lachnospiraceae bacterium
AGAACGCAGGTCATAACCCTGCCCACGGCAATTGCGGAATACTTTTCGCTGTTAAGTTCTCTTTGCAGAAGGTTTCCGTACTTAAGAGACAGAGCTCTTGAAAAGTTGATACCCATCAAATAATCTTCTTTGGCCCTTAAATAGGCAGATGCGGAAAGATTATCATACTCGGAAAGCGGCTTAGCCTCTTTGATGCCTCGAAGTATTTCCTCTTCCGTCTGGGAATCGATCCATACTCTTCTCTTATCCTTGCTGTCGGGAACATTGGCCATTCTGTCCACAAGCCTGTATATGTATTCTCCTTCGCGTCCGGAGTCGGTGCAGACATAGATACGGTCCACATCACTTCTGTTTAAGAGTCCCGATACTATTTTAAACTGTTTTTCTACTGCGGGAATAACTTCGTATTTGTATTCCTTAGGAAAAAAAGGTATTGTATCAAAAGTCCATTTTTTGAGTTTGGGGTCGTAACTTTCAGGGTAACTCATGGAAACAAGATGTCCCACGCACCATGTTACGATAACACTATCGCCTTCAAGGTAACCGTCTTTTTGAGACGTGTTTACTTTAAGAACTCTGGCGAATTCTTTGGCTACGCTTGGTTTTTCGGCGATAAATAAGTGTTTGCCCATAGGTGACTTTTGGTATAATACCTTTCTTTAATAAGAGGGGATGACATGCGTTACATATCATCCCCTGTTGTTTCTGTAATGAAATTATACGTAAAGAGGATACTTGTCAGTAAGAGTCTTTACAATTGCCTTTGCCTTCTCGGCAGATGCGGCATCTTCCGGATTCTTAAGAACAAGAGCGATTGCTTCTGCAATCTGATCCATGTCTTCTGTATTCATGCCTCTGCTTGTGGCAGCTGCTGTACCGATTCTGAGACCGCTTGTTACGAATGGTTTCTCAGGATCGTTAGGAATTGTATTCTTGTTGCAGGTGATATGAACTTCATCAAGAAGCTTTTCTGCTACCTTACCTGTAAGGTTAAGGTTTCTGAGGTCAACAAGCATAAGGTGATTGTCTGTACCGCCGCTTACGATGTTGATGCCTCTGTTCTGAAGGCCTTTGCAAAGTGCCTGGCAGTTATCAATGATACCCTGTGCATATACCTTAAATGAAGGCTCAAGAGCTTCCTTGAAGCAAACAGCCTTTGCTGCAATAACATGCATTAAAGGTCCGCCCTGAATTCCCGGGAATACGGAACGGTTGAACTTGTGCTCATCGGCAAATGCCTGAGTTGAAAGAATCATACCGCCTCTTGGTCCTCTGAGGGTCTTATGAGTTGTTGTGGTTGTTACATGTGCATAAGGGATTGGGCTTTCATGAAGACCTGCAGCAACAAGTCCTGCAATGTGAGCCATATCTACCATGAGATATGCACCAACTTTATCAGCAATTTCTCTGAATCTCTTGAAGTCAATCTTACGGCAATATGCAGATGCACCGGCAATGATCATTTTAGGCTTGCACTCAAGGGCAATCTTCTCTACATTATCATAGTCAATGAAACCTTCGTCATTTACTCCGTAAGGAACAATTTTGAAGTAAGAACCTGAGAAGTTTACAGGTGAACCGTGTGTCAAATGACCGCCATGGTCAAGGCTCATACCCATAACTGTATCTCCGGGTGTAAGAAGTGCAAACTGAACAGCCATGTTAGCCTGAGCGCCTGAATGAGGCTGTACATTTACATATTCTGCTCCGAAAAGTTTTTTAGCTCTTTCAATTGCAAGATTTTCAGCAATATCTACGAACTGGCATCCGCCGTAATATCTCTTTCCCGGATATCCTTCGGCATACTTGTTTGTGAGGACTGAACCCATAGCAGCCATAACAGCCTTGCTTACAAGGTTTTCTGATGCAATAAGTTCGATATTATCCCTCTGTCTTCCGAGCTCAAGTTCAATACTTTCGGTGAGTTCGGGATCTACTTTTGATACTTCATCGAGTGAGAACATATTTATAATTCCTTTCGAATAATTTGTGCAAAAAACACCAAATAAATAATAGCATAAATCCATTATATTTCAAGTATGAAAAAGGCTCTTCCCGAAGGAAGAGCCTAAAAAAACCGATTAATGCCGTAATATCAAAATAACGGATAAATCAACCTGTTACAGGAATATGATCAGGAACTGGGATGCCAGTACTACTGCTATAAGCGCAATAGGATATGTTGCGGCATATGCAGATGCAACATCATCTGTACCTGCTACGTTAATAAGGGTTCCGAGAGCCGGTGTTGATGTCATACCGCCTGTGATTGAACCAAGGTTATTAAGAAGCGGAAGCTTAAGAACAAACTTGGCAAAAATGAAACCGATGATCATCGGAACAAGTGTCATAATGATACCGTATACAAAGTAAATCGGCTTGAAGTTCTCAACGAACTTAACACCACCGGGCACACCTGCACCAATAAGGAAAAGCATGAGTCCAAGTTCTCTGAATACTTCAAGAATCTTCTTGTCTACTTTAAGTGATACTCTTCCGATGTGGCCGAAGTGACCGAACACAAGGGCTGTAAGAAGCGCGCCACCTGTTGTTGTAAGGGCGAAACATGTACCGTCGAAGCCTTTTCCCGAAAGAGGAATTCTGATGGCACCGATAATAATACCGAGTGTTGCTGCGAAACCAAAAACGAAAAGACCATAGGCATCAATACCGAGAAGTTTCTTTTCTGACTTCTTCTCTGCGCCTGTATCAACTACGGAAATAAGTTCGCGTTCTTTATCCATATCGGCGCCCATAAGCTTAGGAATGAGCTGAACGAAAAGAACTACACCAACTACACCGAAGAGATATGCAATACCGTGACCTACTGTAACGGCATTTTCTACTACTGCCTGCTTGGCTGCGTCATTTGCGGCAAATGTATCAACAACGGAAGCTTTAGCAGCGGAGAATGCAGGGGTTGATGTAAGAGAACCGGAAAGAAGGCCTACAAGCATGGAAACAAAATAGTCATGATCCGACTCGCTGCCCTGTCCGATAAAGTAGCATGCTGCACAGGAAAGTGCACCTGCTGCGATAATAATAAGACCGAGAAGAATGTATGATTTAAAATTCTTCTTAAGATTCTTAAAGAAGTTAGGTCCTGCAATGAAACCTACGGCTGATACGAAGAAAATAAGTCCAAGGTTTTCAATTGCCTTAAAGGCTGTGCCGTAATCCGAAGCCGGTTTAACGGCAAGATCCTTCGCGTTTTTAAGAGTTTCAGGGTCTCCTGTAATCTGGAATGCTGTAATGCTGATCTGAGCAACCTGGTCCTTAAAGATTGCACCGAATAAAAGTGCAACAATAAATACACCGGCAGTACCTAAACTTACGCCTTTAACAGTGATTCTTCCGAGAAGGTATCCGAGAAGAATAACAACTGCCACAACAAGCATGAAGAATGAGATGCCGCTGACTTTAATAAGACCGCCAAACAACTCAAGCATGTTTCTACCTCCGTTTTATAATTAGATTCTAAACCTTTAATATAATAGGTTTTATTACTGTAAAAATCAAGAGAATTTTACTGTATAGATAAAAATTGTATACAAGCACACAAATATCCCCGTTTTACAGTCTGATTTGTACAAAATTCAGCATGAATAACCCAAAAAAAACAGAGCCACACGTTTGTGTGGCTCTTGGTTACAGTAATTTATTACTGGATTTCGCTCTTGTCAAGCTTAGGTTCTACCTTTGTATAGTTAGGAAGAAGCTTTGGTGATACAAGATCTGTCTTAATGCCTGCATCTGCAAGTTCCTTCTGGAATGCATCAACATGATCAAGTGTAAGCTTGCCTACTTCCACACTCTTGCACTTGTCTCCTGCGAACTGTCCTGCGTTACGTCCGAAAACGATAACATCAAGGAGTGAGTTACCCATGAGACGGTTACGTCCGTGAACTCCGCCTTCAGCCTCGCCGGCAACATAAAGGTTCTCAACGCAGGTCTGAGACTCTGTATCAACCTCTACACCACCGTTCTGATAGTGAAGTGTCGGATAAATAAGGATAGGCTGTTTTCTGATATCGATACCGTATTTGCCGAACATTCTGAGCATTGCAGGAATTCTCTTTTCGATTGTTCCTTCTCCGCCCTTGATTTCGATCATAGGAGTATCAAGCCAGATACCAACACCGTCGCCTGTAGGAACACCCTTGCCCTTAGCGCACTCACGGATAACAGTTGAAGCTGTTACGTCACGAGTTTCAAGAGGATTCATGAATACTTCACCATCGATATTTACAAGCTTTGCACCGAGAGAACGAACTTTCTCAGTTACGAGAGCACCGAGAATCTGCTCAGGGAATGCAGCACCTGTAGGATGATACTGAAGTGTATCAACGTCACGAAGCTTTGCACCTGCTCTGTAAGCAAGAACAAGACCATCGGCAGTTGCACCGTAGTGGTTTGATGTTGGGAAGCCCTGGTAATGCATTCTTCCGGCACCACCTGTGGCAATGATTACGCATTTAGCCTTTGCAATGAGGATTTCCTTGGTCTCCATATTAAGAAGAACAGCACCGGCTGCATGACCCTTGTCATCCTTAATGATTTCAATAGCTGCAGTAAAGTCTACAACAGGAATGTTTCTGTTAAGAACTTCATCACGAAGAGTTCTCATGATTTCAGCACCGGAGTAATCCTTGGCTGCATGCATTCTCTTTCTTGATGTACCGCCACCATGAGTTGTTACCATGGTTCCGTCTTCTGTCTTATCGAATTCAACACCGAGATCGGATAACCACTTGATTGCTTCGGGAGCCTTATTTACAAGTTTTGCAACAAGTTCAGGCTTAGCTGCAAAGTGTCCGCCACCGAAAGCATCTACATAGTGGATTGCAGGTGAATCGTTTTCTTTGTCTGCTGCCTGGATTCCGCCTTCAGCCATCATGGTATTGGCATCACCCATACGAAGTTTTGTAACGATAAGAACGTTGGCGCCCTTTTCGTTGGCTTCAATTGCTGCAGATGTACCGGCACCGCCGGCACCGATTACAAGCACATCACAGTCATAGTCAGGGTTGGAAAGATCGATATCCTGACCGTAAATTCTTGAATTGGCTTCAAGCATGTCGCAGAGTTCGTTAGGAACAAGACCGCCTGCGTTAGGTCCTACTGTAAGAGTACGGAATTCAGTGTCCCTCTTGTGATCGGGATGATACTGCTTTAAAACTTCTTCCTTCTCTTCTGCAGTCATACGCCTTGGTTCGAGAGCAGTATTATACTCTCTCTTGGCTTCGACTATCTTAATCAGTTCAAGTGTTTTTTCATCATACATAGTCTAAGCCCTCCTACTTTTCGATTTCTCTGTTATTGTACATGTCTTTAATAGCCTGTACATTGTCTCTTGATGTAGCCATGAGTTTCTCAAGCTCGTCATCGTACTTCTTGTTGGCGATCTCTTCAACTCTTTTATTAAGATGCTCGCAATCAGGAGCAATATACTTGCCGTTAATTCTTCTTGCAAGCATGGCAACCTGAGGATGAGAAATACCTGCAGGGCAACGTGATGAGCATACACCACACATTACGCAGTCAAATGAAAGCTCGGCGCACTTCTCGAAGTCACCTCTCTGTGCATATGCAATGTACTGCATAACAGCAAGTTCCTGAGTACAAGCCTTTGTACAGGCATTACAGCCTACGCAGGAATAAATCTCAGGATAAAGCTGCATCATAACCATCTGGTCAGCGCTTACTTTGTTAATGTCATAAACCTGTTTAACAAGCGGGAAGAAAGGCAGTGTAGCAATGTACATGTCATTCTGAACCTGTGTTGAACAAGCAAGGCAGGCCTTTAATTCACGGTCTCCCTTGATTCTGTATACTGTTGCGCAGGCGCCGCAGAAACCGTTTCTGCAACCGCAGCCGCGAACAAGCTGGTATCCGGCATATTCCATGGCCTTCATGATTGTAAGGTTGGATGGAACTTCATATTTCTTACCGAATAAGAAAATGTTTACCATTTCACTCATTTATTATAGCCTCCAATTTTACTCTTAGTATTCGCTAGGCATGCTGTCAAGACGATCGAAACGGAATACCGGACCATCCTTACATACAAACTTGTCACCAACGTTGCATCTGCCGCATTTACCGACACCGCATTTCATTCTGAGCTCAAGGGTTGTATAAACCTGCTCTTCCTTGAAACCGACTTCCTTAAGACCGGCAAGTGTGAACTTAATCATAATCGGCGGTCCGCAGATAATGCAGATCTTATCGGTTGAAAGGCCGAGTTCCTTAACATAATTTGGAACGAAACCTACATGACCGTCCCAGTCAGGCTGCTCACGGTCGATTGTAAGATGAACATTCATTCCTTCTTCGGGAACCCATTCATTCATAATTTCGTTGATATCAACAAGGTCTTCCTTGCTTCTTGAACCGTAAACCACATCGATTTTGCCGTACTTTTCACGGTTGGCTCTGCAGTAATTGATTACGGAATGAAGCGGAGCAAGACCGATACCACCTGCGATAAAGAGTAAGTCTTTACCGACAAACTCGGTATCTACCGGGAATCCGTTACCGTAAGGTCCGCGGATGGTTATCATCTGTCCTACATCCATGGAATGAAGGAAATTGGTAACGTGACCGCATCTCTTAATGGAGAATTCCATGTATTCCTTTAATGTCGGTGAAGATGTAATTGAGAAAAGTGCCTCGCCTACACCGGGTACCGAAAGGAATGCACACTGACCCGGAATGTGCTCAAAAGGCTTTCCGCCTCCTACGCATTCAACACGAAATGTCTTAACATCAGGAGTATCTGTTCTGATGTCGGTGACAATTCCAAGCTGGGGGATTAATGTATCAAAACTATCCATCATTAATTTTCACCTCCCAATGCTTTTGCCACTTTGACAATATTCATATTAATAGGACAGCTCTTAAGGCATCGTCCGCAACCTACGCACATGTAAATGCCTTCGTTGTTCTCAGGATAATATACAAGTTTGTGCATAAATCTCTGTCTGAATCTTTCTTTCTGAGACATACGGTTGTTGCCTGCAGCCATCTTTGTGAAGTCTTTGTACATACAGGAATCCCAGCAACGGAATCTCTGGATGCCATGTCCTGTGTCAAATTCTCTTACGTCGAAGCACTGGCATGTAGGACATACGAATGTACAGGTTCCGCATCCAAGGCAGGATTCGTACATTGTGCTCCAAACGGAAGAATTGAAATTCTCCATGAGACCTCTTCCGCTGATCTTGTCAAGCTTGATATCCTTGATAGGAAGCTTTTCAAGTTTGCTCTTAAGAGCATCTTTGGCGGCATTCACTTCGGATTCATCGGAATCGGAAGTAAGTGAACCGATTTTATCTACAAAAGCATTACCTTTTTCGGTATTGGCATTAAAGTAGATAAAGTCATCTTTGATCCATGCTGATACATCGCCCTTAGGATTGGCTGCATCCACACCGTTAAATACGGAGCAGAAGCATGTTTCCTGAGGATTTTCACAAGCAAGTGAAACAATGGTTGCATGGTCTCTTCTGTTCTTATAGAAGGTGTCTACAGGCGGCATTGTAAGATATACTCTGTCAAGTACTTCAAAACTTGCAATATCGCATGCACGTACACCGAAAATCACGAAATCTTCAAGTTCCTCGCGGATATCTTCGATTTCGATTTTCTTACCGTCTACCTTGAAATTAACGATGTTCTCAACCTGAGGGAAGAAGAAATCCTTGGCACTTCTTGTGGTATTGGTAGCTCTTGAAAGAGTAAGTCCTTCTGCATAAGGAAGGTAACGTGCTCCTTCTTCTGTATCTACGGGAAGATATAACTTTCCGAATTCTGTTATTTTACGGAAGAGTTCATCAAGTGAAGATAACTGTAATTTTACCATTACTTATTTCCTCCTCTCGTATATACAATGCTTGGTTCCGGATCGTCGAAGGAGAAGTCTGTTATAGGATACTTCCTGTCAACGTCGGCACCTGCCTGGTACTCGCCGTAAAGCTCGTTGGCATCTTTGATAAACTTACGGTTAAGAAGATGTAACGGTATGTTCTGAGGGCATACTCTTGAGCATTCGCCGCAGTCCGTGCATCTGCCGGTTACGTGGAAGGCTCTTATAATGTGATAATTGCTCTCTTCGAAACTTGTTACGGCAGCCTTCTGGGAAATCATACTCTCAGGGTTGTCGAATACACAGTTTTCGCATGTACATGCAGGACATACGTTTCTGCAGGCATTACATCTGATACATCTTGAAAGCTCTTTCTGCCAGAAAGCAAATCTTTCTTCACTGGTCATAGCCTCAAGTTCCGCAACCTGATCGAAACGATGGCTGTCAAGTACTTCACCGTCTTCTCCGATGAGTTCATCGTAGATTACATGCTTCTTGCTCTTGCAGTTGATGCATCTTTCAGCAAGTACATCGGCCTTATTAAGTGTAACTTCACCGTTTAAGGTTTCAATAACAAGCTTGTCGCCGTCTTCCTTTGCAGAAAGTACTGATTCAGCACCAAGTGCACGAACTTTGTTGATATCGGCTTTGCCTTCGCACTCGATACCTACGGCATATACGTTCTCACGTACGATTCTGTGCTCCTTAAGAAGCTGTGAAAAACTGTATGTATCGCAAGGCTTAAGGAAAACAAGAGTCTTTCCTTCAAGCTTTGAAATATCAACAAGATATTTGCTTAAATTGTGTCCGCACCAAATGTCATAAACAAAGGCGGAGTCAAGTTCCTCAGCGTTTGTAAACACTGCAGGAGTAATATCGTAGGTGAATTCACCCCTCTTCCAGCCAACCACACGGTTTACGGATCCGTTTGCCAGAAGTTCTTTTGCTTTAGCAATTAACTGTTCTTGCATCTCAAATCCTCCAATCTGTGGTTTTCGCCCAGGGCTCTCACCTGCTCAACAAAGGCATTCATGGTTTCCGCAAACTTCTGACCTTCGGCAGCGGATACCCATTCAACCTTTGTACGGTCTTTTTCGATTCCGAGGTAATCAAGCATTGAATAAAGAAGAGTCATTCTTCTTCTTGCATAATAATTACCTGTTGTATAGTGGCAGTCTCCCGGATGGCATCCGCAAAGGATAACGCCGTCTGCTCCGTCCTGGAATGCTCTTAAAACATCTACAGGGTTAAGTCTTCCGGAACATGGAATACGGATGATCTTTACGTTTGTAGGATACTGCAGTCTGTTTGTACCTGAAAGATCGGCACCGGCATATGAACACCAGTTACAGCAGAAAGCTACGATCTTAGGCTCGAAATTAGTGTTTATTTCTTGCATATTGCATCCACCTCCGCTATGATCTGCTTTCTTGAGAAGCCGTAAAGGTCCATAGCGCCTGACATGCAGGCAACTGTACAAGCGCCGCAACCCTGGCATACAGCAGGATTAACAGATGCAACTCTTCGTACCATAGAACCGTCCTGGCGACGCGAGAAATCTTTGTCAATATAGGTAATTGCTCCGTATGGGCAAACATTTGCACAAGTTGAGCAACCGTTACACATCATTTCATCAGGATGAGCAACGCAAGGATTACCCTTAAGAGAATCCTTTACAAGAAGTCCGATAACCTTGGATGCGCAGGCAGATGCCTGAGTAACGGTTTCCGGAATATCCTTAGGTCCCTGAGCACATCCGGAAAGGAATACGCCTGCTGTAGGGCTTTCTACCGGACGAAGCTTTGGATGAGCCTCTGTAAAGAAGTCATTGGTATCCATACTTGCGGTGAGCATGGTGGCAAGAGGTCTTGCGCTCTTGTCAGGCTCGATTGCAGCTGCAAGAACTACCATATCTGCATCAATGTGAAGCTGTTCATTGTTAAGAAGGTCGGAAGCCTGAACCTTGAGCTTGCCGCCGGAAGGAGCAACCTTACCAACCATACCCTTTATATAATGAACATTATACTGTTCAACAGCACGTCTGTAGAACTCATCGAAGTTCTTACCCGGAGTACGAACATCAATGTAGAATACATAAACATCAGTATCAGGGTATTTTTCACGACAGAGCATTGCATGCTTCGCAGTGTACATACAGCAGATCTTTGAGCAATAAGGCTTAGCACACTCTTCTGTACTTCTGGAGCCAACACACTGAACGAAAACGATAGTCTTCGGATGTGTATGATCGGAAGGACGAAGAAGAACGCCGCCTGTAGGGCCTGCCGCATTCATAAGTCTTTCGAATTCGAGAGAAGTTACAACGTCAGGTGACTGGGAATATGCAAATTCATCGAACTTGGAAAGATCGATAGGGTTGTAACCTGTAGCTACAACGATTGCACCGTACTTCTCTTCGACTATTGTATCTTCCTGCTTGTAATCAATGGCACCTACACCGCAGACTTTTGAGCAGAGACCGCATTTGCCGGTCTTAAGCATTGTACAGTAGTTAGGGTCGATGGTTGCAACCTTCGGTACTGCCTGTGCAAACGGAATGTAGATAGCTCTCTTATTGTCAAGATTTAAGTTGAAATCGTTAGGAACCTTCTTCTGCGGGCACTTGAGAGTACACTCACCGCAACCGGTACACTTGTTCTCATCAACATATCTTGCTTTTCTCTTTATGCTTACGGTGAAATTACCTACAAAGCCTTTAACTTCGGTAACTTCGGAGTAAGAATAAATGTTGACATTTTCATTCTGTGAAACTTCTACCATTTTAGGTGTAAGAATACAGGATGAGCAGTCGAGAGTCGGGAAAGTCTTATCGATTTTGGTCATTTTGCCGCCGATGGTAGGCTCTTTCTCAACAATATCAACAGGGAAGCCTGCTTCTGCAATATCGAGAGCTGTCTGGATACCGGCAATACCGCCTCCGATTACAAGTGCTCTCTTGGTTACAGGTGACTCGCCTGCAATAAGAGGTGTGTTGAGCATAACCTTGGCAATGGCTGCACGGCCAAGTACGATAGCTTTATTGGTTCCCTCTTCAATGTCTTTATGAATCCATGAACACTGTTCACGAACGTTTGCTACTTCAAGAAGGTAAGGGTTAAGTCCTACAGACTCAACTGCCTTTCTGAATGTTGCTTCATGCATACGTGGAGAACACGAGCAGATAACAACACCTGTAAGATTGTGCTCTTTGATTGTTTCTTTAATCAGATTCTGTCCTGATTCAGAGCACATGTAAGGGTAATCCTGTGCAACTACAACTGCAGGCTCTTTGGAAAGAGTTTCGGCAACACGCTTAACATCAACAGTGGCAGCAATGTTGGAACCGCAGTGGCACACAAATACACCAATTCTCTGCATGATATTCTCCTTTCTTATTTTTTATACTTTCTGAATGCGCTGACGATAGCCTGCTGCGGAAGATTTTCATCAAGCAGTTCGGGAATCTGTTCAGCTTTAAGATGGTTTTCGTTCTGCTGTCTGATCTTAAAAAGACGTACTGCCTCAATAATGTTGGCAGGTTCAACGCCTCTCGGGCATCTTTCAACACAAGCAAAGCATGAAAGACACATAAAGATAGACTTTGAATTAAGAAGCGGTTCGATGTTTCCTGTTTCAACCATGTTTACAAACTGATGTGGATGATATTCCATCTCGTCGTAGGCAGGGCAGGTACCGGAGCATTTGCCGCATCTCATACACTTAAGAGGATTAACGCCGCTTAAGATCTGGATTTCCTTGGAAATTGTAGCCTTGTCCATTATTCACCCTCCTTCTCATTAAGACCGAGAGCCTCGCAAAGGAGTTCAGTGAAGTAAATTACAGGAAGTTCATTTACTTCATTATTGCAAGTAAGATTGTACATGCAAAGAGGACATGCGGTAACAAGGCAGTCACAGCCGTTTTCGGCAGCTGAGCTGACAATGTTCTCAACTTTCTTCTTTGCAAGATCTTTATTCTCGAGAGTCATGTAGCCGCCGCAGCATTCGTTCCTGTAAGGATAGATTACCGGCTCGGCACCGATTGCTCTGATAAAATCTTCGATAATTGAAGGATTTTCGGGATTGTCAAATTCAAGAGTTTTGCTTGGACGTAAAAGAAGGCAGCCGTAGTAAGCACCTATCTTCTTTCCAGTAAGAGGATTCTTTACAGCAGCTTTTAAATTATCGAAGCCAACCACGTCACGAAGCATTTCAAGGTAATGGATTACCTTTACTTCACCTTCGTAAGGCTTTTCAAGCTGCATATAATTGTTGGCATGAGCCCTGATGTCAGCATCGTTCTTCATGTCATTGTTGACACGTTTAAGAACATGATGGCATGCGGAGCAAAGAGTCAGAAGATCCTGGCCTTTGTCTCTGGCAGATACAAGCGCACGTACTGATGAAAGCTTTGGAGCTGTTTCGTTTTTACCCATAGGATAAACACCGCCACAACACTGCCACTCCGGAATTTCTTCCATGGTAATGCCTAAAGCTTCTGCGGCACGTCTCGCATTAATATCCAGGTCTTTGGCTTTGGTTGTTAATGTACAACCCGGATAGTAACTGAAAACCATATGTATTACTCCATTCATTAAAGTATTATTGCTGATTCAGCAATTCTTTATTACATAACGGACAGCCGAATGAAAATTCGGCTGTTCCGATAATGACTGTTATACCATCTGTTCCGGATGGAACACTTCGTCGAACTTTTCTTCCGTAAGGAAGCCTAACTGTACGCAGGATTCCTTGAGAGAAATGTTCTCTTTGTAGGCCTTCTTGGCTGTTTTTGCTGCATTCTCATAACCGATGTAAGGATTGAGTGCAGTAACAAGCATAAGAGAATTGTGAAGGTTATCATGCATCTTGTCTTTGTTTGCAGTGATTCCGACAGCACAATTATTATTAAAGGAAATAATTGATTCGGCAAGAAGTCTTGCTGACTGAAGGAAGTTATAGGCTGCAACGGGCATGAATACGTTAAGTTCGAAATTACCCTGGCTTGCTGCAATGCCTACTGCTGCATCATTACCCATTACCTGAACGGCAACCATTGTCACCTGTTCGCACTGTGTAGGATTAACCTTACCGGGCATAATTGAGGATCCCGGCTCGTTTTCCGGAATCTTGATTTCGCCGAGACCGAGTCTCGGGCCGCTGGCAAGCCATCTTACGTCGTTGGCAATCTTTAACATGTCGCAGGCAAGTGCCTTAAGAGCGCCATGAGCAAAAACAATTTCGTCCTTGCTTGTAAGTGCATGGAACTTGTTAGGTGCAGTAACGAAATCCTTGCCGGTAATATCACTTACGGCTTCTGCAACCTTTTCCGCAAATCCCTTCGGAGTGTTAAGTCCGGTTCCTACTGCTGTTCCGCCGAGAGCAAGCTCTTTAAGAGGCTTAACCGCAAGGAGAAGGAGTTCTTTGTCTCTTTCAAGGGATGATCTCCAGCCGCTTATCTCCTGGGAGAAAGTAATAGGAGTTGCATCCTGCAGATGCGTTCTTCCGCTCTTTACAATACCTTCATTTTCGGTTTCGAGCCTCTTAAAGGTATCCACAAGTATGTCAATTGCAGGAATAACTTTATCTTCGATTGCTACTACCGCAGCAATGTGCATTGCGGTAGGGAATGTATCATTGGATGACTGTGACATGTTGATGTCGTCATTCGGATGAAGAAGTTTCTTGCCGGCAAGTTCATTGGCTCTGTTGGCAATAACTTCGTTAGCATTCATGTTGGACTGAGTACCGCTACCTGTCTGCCAAACAACAAGAGGGAAGTGTTCGTTTAAGATACCTTCCTTTACTTCGTCGCATGCTTTTGAGATGACCTCAAGTTTTTCAGCTGTCATCTTTTCGGGCTTGCATGCATTGTTGGCAATTGCAGCTGCTTTCTTAAGTATACCGAAAGCATAGGTGATTTCGCGCGGCATGGTTTCAATACCTACGCCTATAGGGAAGTTTTCATGACTTCTCTCTGTCTGAGCTCCCCAGTATTTATCTGCAGGAACTTTAACCTCACCCATAGAATCGTGTTCAATACGATATTCCATTGAATAACCTCCTTCTATAAAGTGTTTACTTCAGTCCTGCAACTTACGCTGCAGGACTGCCTGTAAATTCTTTATAACAGATTAAGTGCTATTAAATAGGGTAAGAATTAAGCAAGTTCTACGCTGTTGATAACTTCCTTGATTGCAGCAGCTGACTTCTGGAACTTAGCAACTTCCTCATCTGAAAGAGGAACAAGTACTCTGTTTGTAACACCTGTGTTATTAACAGATACAAGGAATGAAAGGCAGCAGCCTTCAACACCGTACTCACCGTGAGCCATAACAGATACACAAAGGTTTGTGCTTACAGTCTTGTCAAGAGCCTTGATGATTTCGCAAGTAGAAACAGCGATTGCATAGAATGTAGCGCGCTTCTTAGCGATAACGATACTACCGGACTTCTTCATGAACTGCTCAACTTCATCAAGATCGATCTTCTGAGCGTTCTCATCTGCATTCTGATATTCTGTTACAGGGATACCTGAAACGTTTGCAAGTGACCATGTAACGAAAGATGAATCACCATGCTCACCGAATACATAAGCATGAACACTCTTCTGAGTAACACCGCAAAGTTCACCTACTCTTGAACGAAGTCTTGCTGTATCAAGAGTTGTACCGGAACCGATGATTCTCTCTTCCGGAATTCCTGAGAACTTGTGGAAAGCATATGTCATAACATCACAAGGATTGCTTACGATGATATACTTTGCATCCGGAGCATACTTAACAATCTTAGAAGCGATGTCCTTCATTACGTTAACGTTAACCTGTGCAAGTTCAAGTCTTGTCTGATCGGCTTTTCTTGGGATACCTGATGTAATAACAACAACATCTGAACCTACAGCATCTTCGTAATCACCAGCTGTGATCTTTGCTGTTGGGAAATAAGGTGAACCCTGAGCAATATCCATTGCTTCGCCTTCTGCCTTTTCTTTAGCAATGTCGATAAGGAGAATTTCAGATGCGAGACCTTCAAGTGCGCATGTGTAGGCAATTGTTGCACCAACGTTACCTGCACCGATGATAGTAACTTTTTTCATTTAATAAGCCCTTCTTTCGAATAATAATATTTTTCGGTTCTTTTTGATACCAGTAGGCATAGTACGACCCGATATAGTTACCTAACAATTATAGTTAATCATAGTCTTTTGCGCAAGATGAAAATGGCAAAAAAGCTTTGTTTTTTCCGTTGCTACTTATATGAAATTTTGTTATTATTTGCATTGACAGGTTTAAGTGGATTTGGTAATATAATCGACAGATTGTATACAAGTATAATTGTACAAACAATGTATTTTGAGCGCCAATCCCAAAACCTATTACACTACTGTAATGTAAAGGAGTTAACATGTTTAGGATTTTACAGGCCAAGTTTCTTGCAGCCAATATCTTCCTTATGGATATTGAAGCGCCCAGAATTGCCAAGCATTGTCTTCCGGGACAATTTGTTATTGTACGCTCTCACGCAGACGGTGAAAGAATCCCTCTTACCATCTGCGATTATGACAGAGAAAAAGGTTCGGTTACCAT
The DNA here is from genome assembly GCA_902772565.1 of uncultured Lachnospiraceae bacterium. Taxonomy (GTDB): domain Bacteria; phylum Bacillota; class Clostridia; order Lachnospirales; family Lachnospiraceae; genus UBA3775. Next base: position 15,453 of record CACYBJ010000061.1, read on the forward strand.
TGTAGTTCAGATTATCGGTGCCGGTACTTTAAGAATGTCAAAGCTTACCACCGGTGAGTTTATAGAAGACATAGTAGGACCTCTCGGAAAGCCTTCCGAACTCACAGAGACTCCTATTGAGGACCTTAAAAACAAGAAAATCGTATTTGTTGCCGGCGGACTCGGAACCGCTCCTGTTTATCCACAGGCAAAGTGGCTTTCCGAACACGGAATCAAGGCCGATGTTATTATCGGTGCCAAGAACAAGGATCTTGTTATCCTTGAAGAAGAAATGTCTGCCGTTTCAAATCTTTACATAACAACCGATGACGGTTCCTACGGACGTTCCGGAATGGTTACTGTTTGTCTTAAGGACCTGGTTGAAAAAGAAGGACACTCCTATGACCTTTGCGTATGCATCGGCCCGATGATCATGATGAAATTCGTCTGTGTCCTTACAAAAGAGTTAAACATCCCTACTATCGTTTCCATGAACCCGGTAATGGTTGACGGAACAGGTATGTGCGGCGGATGCCGTATTAAAGTAGGCGATGCAATCAAATATGCATGCGTTGACGGCCCTGAATTCGACGGTCATCTTGTGGATTTCGATCTTGCAATGAGAAGAAGTGCCATGTATCGTTCCTTCGAAGGCGAAAAGCTTAACGAAGAGAAAGAACATGAATGCAGAATCGGAGGTGCAAAATAATGGCTGAAGGATTTGTAAAAGTACCGGTAAGGGAGCAGGCTCCCGAGGTAAGGGCACATAATTTCGAAGAAGTTTGCTATGGATACAATGCCGAAGAAGCTATGGCTGAATCTGCCAGATGCTTAAACTGCAAGAATCCACGCTGCGTTCAGGGATGTCCCGTTCAAATCGACATTCCGGGCTTCATTATGAAAATCAAAGACGGAAACTTTAAGGATGCATTCGATGTTCTTTCCTTATCTTCCGCTCTTCCTGCAATCTGCGGTCGTGTTTGTCCTCAGGAAACACAGTGCGAAGGCAAATGCGTACGAGGCATAAAGGGTGATGCCGTTTCAATCGGTAAACTCGAAAGATTCGCTGCGGACTGGGCAAGAGAAAATGGCATTAAGCCGGAAACCCCCACAGAAAAGAACGGTCATAAAGTTGCAGTTATCGGCGCAGGCCCTGCAGGTCTTACATGCGCAGGCGATTTGGCAAAACTCGGCTATGACGTTACCGTTTTCGAAGCGCTTCACAAGGCAGGCGGTGTACTTGTATACGGTATTCCCGAATTCCGTCTTCCTAAAGACGAAGTTGTAGAAAAAGAAATAGATAATATCAAACGTTTAGGCGTCAAAATAGAAACCGATGTGGTTATAGGTAAATCAACAACTATCGACCAGCTCATCGAAGACGAAGGTTTTGAAGCGGTATTTATCGGTTCCGGCGCAGGACTTCCAAAGTTCATGAATATTCCGGGCGAACTTGCTCTCGGTGTATATTCCGCCAATGAGTATCTTACCCGTTCAAACCTTATGAAAGCCTATGAAAAGGACTCTGCCACTCCTATCATGCAGAGCAAAAAAGTAGCTGTAGTAGGCGGCGGCAACGTAGCCATGGATGCTGCAAGAACAGCATTAAGACTTGGTGCCGAAACACATATTGTATATCGCCGTTCCGAAGCAGAACTTCCTGCCCGTGTGGAAGAAGTTCATCATGCCAAGGAAGAAGGCATTATCTTCGACCTTCTTTGCAACCCTGTTGAAATCCTGACAGATGATAAAGACTGGGTATGCGGAATCAAATGCATAAGAATGGAACTCGGTGAGCCCGATGCTTCAGGCAGACGCCGTCCCGTTCCTGTAGAAGGTTCAGAGTTTGTAATTGACGTTGACACAGTAATTATGGCTCTCGGAACCTCTCCAAACCCGCTCATCTCCTCTACCACCAAAGGACTTGAGGTTAACAAGTGGGAATGCATTGTTGCCGAAGAAGAGACCGGTGCCACCACTAAAGAAGGTGTATTTGCCGGCGGAGATGCCGTTACAGGTGCTGCCACTGTAATCCTTGCAATGGGTGCAGGAAAAACCGCAGCAGCATCCATCCACAAATATCTGTCCGAAAAATAGATTATAAGGCCAAGCCTTTATAATAAATAAATCAATAAAACTATTCTACGGAGGACAAAAAAATGTCATATGTTGATGAAGTGCTTGAGAGAGTAAAAGCACAGAACGCTAATGAGCCTGAGTTCTTACAGGCAGTTGACGAAGTTCTTAACACAATCAGACCTGTTGTTGAGGAAAACGAAGAAAAATTCAAGAGAGATGCTCTTCTTGAGAGAATCACAGAGCCTGAGCGTCAGATCAAATTCAGAGTTCCTTGGGTTGATGACAAGGGCCAGGTTCAGGTTAACGTTGGTTACAGAGTACAGTTCAACTCTGCAATCGGACCTTACAAGGGCGGTATCAGACTTCATCCTTCAGTAAACATTGGTATTATTAAGTTCCTCGGTTTCGAGCAGATCTTCAAGAACTCCCTTACAGGCCTTCCTATCGGCGGCGGCAAGGGTGGTTCCAACTTCGATCCTAAGGGCAAGAGCGATCGTGAAATCATGGCATTCTGCCAGAGCTTCATGACAGAGCTTTGCAAGCACATCGGAGCTGACACAGACGTTCCTGCCGGTGATATCGGTACAGGTGCAAGAGAAATCGGTTACATGTTCGGTCAGTACAAGAGAATCAGAAACCTCTATGAAGGTGTTCTTACAGGTAAGGGTCTCTCCTATGGCGGTTCTCTTGCTAGAACAGAAGCTACAGGTTATGGTCTTCTTTACTTCACAAACGAAATGCTTAAGGCTAACAACATTGATATCGCAGGCAAGACAATTGCCGTATCAGGTGCAGGTAACGTAGCTATCTATGCTATCCAGAAGGCTCAGCAGTTAGGTGCTAAGGTTGTTACATGTTCTGATTCCACAGGCTGGATTTACGATCCTGAAGGCATCGATGTTGAACTCCTTCGTGAAGTTAAGGAAGTTAAGCGTGCACGTCTTACAGAGTATGCAGCTGCAAGATCTTCAGCTCAGTATCATGAGAAGAAGAACGGCGAGCACGGTGTATGGACAGTTAAGGTTGACATTGCTCTTCCTTGCGCTACACAGAACGAACTTGACCTCGAAGATGCAAAGGCACTTGTTGCTAACGGCGTAATAGCAGTTGCAGAAGGTGCTAACATGCCTACAACACTTGAGGCTACAAAGTACTTCCAGGACAACAAGGTACTCTTCGCACCAGGTAAGGCTTCAAATGCCGGCGGTGTTGCTACATCAGCACTTGAAATGAGCCAGAACTCCGAAAGACTTTCATGGACATTCGAAGAAGTTGATGCTAAGCTTCAGGGTATCATGGCAAACATCTTCAAGAACGTTGATGCTGCTTCCAAGAAGTATGCAACAGAGCGTGATTATGTATCAGGTGCTAACATCGCAGGCTTCCTTAAGGTTGTTGATGCTATGCAGGCACAGGGTATTGTTTAATCCCAAGCCAACTTTTAGAGGGACCGATCCGGTCCCTCTTTTTTTGTTATATTCGATAAGTTAAACCCTTCTATTTTTCCAAACAAACTGTTACATGTGAAAAATAATTGAAATATAATCAAATTGTTTGTATTTAAATATCATTTCGGTTAAAATACAATAGTTATTTATTATCTAAATCGTTGTATCAGAAAAGGGTAGAATATGTTAAAGCTTAAAGAAATCAAAAAGGACTATCTTTCAGGCGAAAATGAAGTTCATGCTCTTAAAGGCGTAAGCCTTACATTTCGTGAGAAAGAATTTGTTTCTATCTTAGGCCAGTCCGGTTGCGGTAAAACAACCATGCTTAATATTATCGGCGGCCTCGATCATTACACATCCGGAGATCTTGTAATCAACGGTATCTCAACCAAAGAATACAAAGACCGCGACTGGGATGCTTACAGAAACCATACTATCGGTTTTGTTTTCCAGTCTTACAATCTGATTCCTCATCAGAATGTTCTTTCTAATGTAGAACTTGCTCTCACACTCTCCGGCGTATCCAAATCAGAAAGAAGAAAAAAAGCCAAAGAGGCACTTGAAAAAGTAGGTCTCGGCGATCAGCTTAACAAGAAACCGAACCAGCTTTCAGGCGGTCAGATGCAGCGTGTTGCCATTGCCCGTGCTCTTGTTAACGACCCTGATATTCTTCTGGCAGATGAACCAACCGGTGCTCTTGATTCCGAGACTTCCGTTCAGGTTATGGACCTTCTTAAGGAAGTTGCCAAGGAAAAGCTTGTTATTATGGTTACACATAACGGCGAGCTGGCTGACAAATATTCCACAAGAATCATCAGACTTCTTGACGGCAAAGTAATCGGCGATACCAATCCTGTTTCAGAGGCTGAGGAAAAAGAAATCCTTGCCGCTTCAAAAAAAGAGCAGGAAAACAAGAATGCCGATGCTAAGGGAAAGAAAGAGCGTACTTCCATGAGCCTAAGAACCGCTCTCGGTCTTTCCGTAAACAATCTTATGACTAAGAAAGGACGTACTATTCTTACCGCATTTGCCGGTTCCATCGGTATTATCGGTATCGCCCTTATTATGTCCCTTTCAAACGGTATTCAGAGTTATATCGACAGCATGGAAGAAGAAACCATGTCTTCCTATCCTATTACCATTGAAAAGGAAGTTGTGGATCTCACCTCTACCATTCAGATCATGATGAGCCTTGGTGAGGATCCAAACTACGAAGACAAAAACGTAATTCATTCCAAAAATGTTGTAGGTGCAGCTTTCCAGTCAATGGTTGCGGAATCAAAATCAAACAACCTTGTTAAGTTTAAGGAATTCCTTGATAATTCAAAGGAAATGGATGATGCAACCAATGCCATTCAGTACAAATACAACATTGTTCCCGTAATCTATACTGATAAAGAATCCAAGAACATTCAGATCAACCCCTTAACTGTCCTAAATGAAATGATGGGCGACACAGGAGTTATGACATCCATGATGGCTTCAAACCCTTACAGAGATGACGTTTGGGTTGAAATGCTTGATAATGAAGACCTTATGAAGTCCCAGTTCGAGCTTGTGGACGGCCAGTGGCCTCAGGGCGAGAATGAATGTGTACTTGTTGCAGATGAATATAACCAGATCTACGACTTAACACTTTATTCCATGGGCCTTAAGGATCCCGAAGATTTAAATGATATAATCGTCAGTGCCTTTACTAAAATCGGTGATAAGGACGCTGCCGAAAAAATGGACACAGAGGACCAGACTTTTTCATATGACGAACTCATCGGAAGCACTTACAGACTAGTTCTTCCAACCGACTTCTATGTATATGACGAAGAAGAAGGATATTATGTAAACAAGTCCGACGACCAGTCCTTCGTCGACAGTGTTGTAGCTTCCTCGGAACAGATTAAGCTTGTCGGTATTATCAGAGTAAAAGATGATGTAAAATCCACCACTATCCAGCCGGGTACCGTTGCTTATACAACAGATCTTACAAAGAAATAC
>CACYBJ010000062.1 GCA_902772565.1 uncultured Lachnospiraceae bacterium
AAAGTATCAAGAAGGTTAATTACAATCATATCTTCGTTAACGGCTTCCTTCAGGGCATCAGCAACCCACTTATCGGACTCGCCGCCCACATAGATAAATACGTCGCAGGTGGAAATCTTAAGGATGTCATCTGCCGTAGGCTGATAGCTGTGAAGATCCACACCCTTGTCAAGAAGCATGGTTACCTGTGCTTTTCCGGGATTGTCTCCGAGGATGTTCATTACCCAGTCGTACTCAGGAAAAATGGTGGTTACGATTTCGAATTTGCCGTCGTTGGCCCCTGCTTTTTTGGCACCGCAACCGCAAAGACAGGTTGCGATAATCGCGACAGTAAGTATAAGAGATATTATTTTTTTCATTTTATTACCGAATCGCAGGCGTGATGTCCGTCCGACGATGCGCCTGCCGCATATGCCGGAGGTTTTGGAAAACCATCTCCAAACAAATCCATGGGAACAACAAAAAAGATTCAATTGTTCAAACGGATTTTTTGTGATACCGGCGTTGCGAATAAAACATCCGTCGCCGATGTTAAGAATAATAATGCGGAAAGAACTACGGGAATGATTGCTGCTGCCCCGGCAGATGCACTGTCCACGGCTCTGTTAAGCACATTCTCGCAGGTTTCGATCATAGCGCAGACGGAGCAGTCTTCTCCCGCGCAGTCATGATGGGATTCAATTGCTATAAAGAGAGATGAGCACAGCAAAATAGCGAGCATTAAAACTGTAATAAGGCCCGCTGTGATTCTCATGGATTTTACTGCTTTACTCTGCATAATCTCTCCGTTTCCGGATACTGAATCCGGATTCCAATTTGAAAACCATTCCCAATTATAGTTTTGAAGTACGTCAATGTCAATACGACAACATACAAATACTGACAAACTATTAAAAAAACGTTCCGGCAAAAACCGGAACGTTAAACTAACCAAGTAAGGATGTGAACATTATCATGAGCACCGTTATGGAAATCATGGAAACTATGGTGCTTACTGTAATGGCTGCCGAAAGAAGTGACGTGTCCTCTCCCATTTTTTCGGACTGTATGAGGGGGAGATTTCCTACAGGCATACATGCCATAAGGCAGAAGCCGAGAACCATCATGCCTTCGCATCCCACGGCACGAAGCACGAAGAACATGGCTACGGGAAGAAGTATCATTCTGATGATTATGTATCCCCAGATCCTGAAATCTTTAAAGCCCTTCAGTATGTCGGATCTTGCTATGGAAACTCCCAGAAGAACCATGGAAAGAAATACAGTGGCATTTCCGATGTGGCTTACGCTGCTTGAAATAATTGGTGGCGGAGTCAGCTTAAACCAGCACACCAAAAGACTGATTACTGCCATTACGGTTCCGGGGCTTAATACTTTTCTGAGATCCGCCTTTTCCTTACCGCCGCTGAGTACCGTAATACCGTGAGTATAGAAAAGAAGGGCGTACATGATATTACAGATAATAACGCAGAGTATGGCTTTCTCGGGAAGTATCGCGCGGGCTACCGGAATACCGATAAAGCCAACGTTGGTATAGACTGTCATTACGTTGAAAAAGCGCCTTACATCCTTAGGTGCTCCCAGAAGGAAGGGCAGCAAAAAGCCCATAACCACCAGACCGATATAAAACACGGCGCCGAGACCCATGGAAATAAGAAGGTCTTTATGGCTGGCCTTTACATTACCGGATAGAATTGACGCAAGTATCAGCGCAGGGTTACAGATGTCCACCACTATCACCGAAAGCTTGCGGGAAGCTGTATTGTCTACTATGTCTTTTTTGAAAAGAAAAATACCGATTGCAACCAGGATGACGATAACGCCCATCTGCTGCAGAACTATGTTAGCACTCATATTTTTGCGGTTTTTCCGCCACTCCCTCACTATTATTTGATACAGTATCGGCATTGTGCATTAAAGACCTGGAGCATCATACCGAATTGTTTTTTAAATTCACCACACTATAATACACCATTTAAAAGCTTTTTTGTATCAAAAAATCCGTTATAGAATCATTTATGTGTCCCGGCGCTGATGCATCTGAATATTTTTTTCACAGTTGTTTTTAGACTTATTCTGTACTATTATTAACGTATAAGGTTTATAAGATTAGGTGGTGTAAAGTTTTCTATGAAAACTTTGCAGCACGTAGGCCACGCCTCCACGAAGTGGA
>CACYBJ010000063.1 GCA_902772565.1 uncultured Lachnospiraceae bacterium
TAACTCGTTATATTATACCATATTTCAGTTTTTTTTAAACCATAAATATTCCCTGACACAGGAAAGGATCGTACCGGTTAAACAGCACAAAAATAAGGACATGGCCAAGACCATGTCCTTATTACTATTAACTTACGATTTAAGAAACCTTAATCCTAAGCCAAAGGTGCGTCAACAACTGAAACCTTTAAATTGGTTGTTTCCCAGTCACGTACATCGATATAGTATGATATGCTACTGTCAAATGCTGTAGTCAAAACAGTCTCAGTTGTACCAGAAGAATCATTTCCGCCTGCGAGGTATGTCCAATTCGCATCTTCAATACCAAATCCCCAGATTTCGGCATTTCCATCTCTTTCAACTTTGAGAAGAGGTGCTTCCATATCTTTGATTGCGTCCAATGCATCGGCAGAGAATGTAACAGCGATTCTCCACTGTTCCTTTGTAAGTGTGATTCCGTTTGAAGATGTTGCAGTCACATCCTGATAGCCATTACCTTCACCCGAAACGTAAGTTGAAGTACCTACCCACTCGATATCATCATCTTCTTCAGGTTCAACAGGTGCTACTTCGGGTACCTTAATTCCGCTTGTCACATCCCAGCTAAGCTTAAAAATGTAACGGATGCTTTCAGCATTGTTAAATGTATCCTGAGGAACGAACTTAGCTCCCCATTCATTGTATCCGCCGTAAAGTCTTGCTGCATTACCGGAATACTTGATTTTAACAGGATTTCCTTCTTCATCAAATTCACCGGGAACGATGATCTCGCTATCTTCTGCCCAGATACAGTTAAACTCATCAGGGAGATCAAATTCCTCGGCAATACCGTCTACAACAAGAGAAACGGAAACATCAAGTCTCTCATTGAGAGTTTCAGGATCATCAAATTCGTTGTTAAAAATGAGTGTCGGAGCAATCCAGTAAGGATTATTGACAGGTCCTTCTACGCTCACTTCATAATTGGATCCGTTAATCTTAAATTCAACAGGATCGGACTGAACCGGACTCCAGTTACTGTCAGCGCCAAGAAGATATGCAACGCCTTCTACTCTTTCAATAGTGATAGAATAGGTGATTACATCGGCATTGTTAAATGTATCTTTAGGAACATATGCTGTTCCCCATTCATTGTATCCGCCGTAAAGTCTTGCTGAGTTACCATCATATTTGATTTTAACAGGATTTCCTTCTTCATCAAATTCACCGGGAACTACAATTTCATTTCCTTCTGCCCAGATACGTGCGCTTGGCTCAGTAATATCTACAGGGTTTCCGTCAACCGTAAGTTCTACGTTTACACGATAGAGTTCGTCAAGAACATTAGGATCAACGAAATTCTGATTAAATATAAGTGACGGTGCTACCCAGTAAGGATTACCGATAGGTCCGTTCATTGTAATTTCAAAAGGCTTACCAACTGTAAATTCAACAGGCTCGGACTGAACTGTTGCCCAGTTTTCATCTGCACCAAGAATGTATGCCTTTCCATCAATCTTGTTGATAGTTATCTCATAAATAACTGTTTCTGCGCCATTTAAAGCGGTCGGATCAATGTAGGATGTTCCCCATACATTAATACCGCCGTAAAGTCTTGCACAGTTTCCTGTCTGACTAACACCATTAAACGCGGTGTCTTCTGCCCAAATAGTAGGCTGACCTTCAGGAATGGTAACCGGAACCTCTTCACCGTCTGCATAAACCTTAACGTCTACGTCAAACATTTCTTCGAGCATGGAAGCATCATCGATTTCATTATCAAAAACGATTGCCGGTACTAAATAATAAGGATTGCTGATTGAAGCATTATCAAGACGTACTTTTACAGTCTCACCAAAATGATAAGCATAACCTTCTGACTGAATTCCTGACCAGTCTTCATTGGCACCTGCAAGGAACACAGTACCGCCATGAATCTCATGAACTACGTCTTCCGGTGTAGGTGTAGGTTCAGGAGCAACGCCTGAAACTGTCTCTTCAACTACAACTACGATTGCACACCAGTCATTCCAGAAATCTTTACTGAAGTGAAGGTTTGCTGTGTATGTACCTTTTCCGCTTTCATCGTAGGCATTCTCGCCGTACTTATTGCTGTCAGCTGTAAGTTCATCTTCGCCGTTAACCTTAACAACATAAGATTCATCTGCGTCAACAAGGTAAGGATCTCCTACAGGATTTCCTTCTTCATCGTAATCCTGAACTTCTTTCTGTGAAAGATCCTTTGAGCCGCCGTCAGGATCGGCATATGTGGCCAGTTTCTTATCATCTGTCCAAGCTGTAATGAGGTAGGATACTTTTGCCTTCTTAACTCCAACAGGGATTTCAAATGTGAAATCATTGTTCTCATCAAGAGCATTGTCGCCTGAAAGAGTAATCCACTGGCAATTTTCAACTGCTACTTCATGCTTTCCGGCCTTCTTTCCGGGCATTGGGCAAACAAGTGCATCGTCTTCTGTTTCGTCTGTGTAACCAACTGTTACATTCCAGCCAACTTCCTTACCTGCAAGTACATAGTAAGAAGTTCTGTCAAATTCGGCTGTGTTGAAAATAACGTCAGCTGTTTCATCACTGATGAGAAGTGGACCACCAAGCACAAATCCGCCTCTGATGTTCTGAGTAGCTCTCCATGCAATTGCTGTATCGATTGCTACCTGAGCATTCTGTGTAAGAATGAGAGGTGCTCCGATGGCCTGAGCAAGAGGTCCTGCGGAAAGTCCGTCAGGGAAGTTCTGTGCATAAGCAAGAACCATGGCTTCAGGATTTTCAAACTTGGAAGCGATAGCTGTTGAAGTTTCGAATCTGTTAGCGCCTGCAAGTCTCTCAACGTTCTCTGCATAATTAGCAAGTTCTGTTTCAACTGCAGGAAGGACTACACCTTCTCCACCAACAATGTAGATGTTTGTAAATTCGGAATCTTCAAGGAATTCTTTCTGTGCGTCAGAAAGGGCTCTTCCTACAAGAAGAAGAGGTGCTCCCGATGCAGATGCCGAAAGGCTGTCTGCGAAGTTGGAGCCTGTTGCCACGATAAGGCTTTCACAGTCTTCAACTCCTGCTTCCTCAAGGATTGCAAGATTTGTTGCAAATCTGTCAGCACCCTTAAGTCTCTTGGTATTGATGCCTGCGTCTGTAAGAACTTCTCTGAAGTCTGCAGGAACGGCAGCAGTACCACCTAAAAGGTAAACAGTTCCGTCTTCAGCAATATTATCGATAACGTATTCGGATACCTGATCGATAACTTTCTTGCTGTTAGCTACAAGCAGTATGGGGGCATTGCCCTTTGCTGCCGAAAGATAGCTGCCTGCAAGTGCATCCGGGAAGGATGTACCACTGGCAACGATGATGTTCTCGAAGGATTCAACCTCAAGAACTTCTTTGAGTGCATCTGCTGTCTGAATTGCAGTATCGTAACGAGATTCGCCGGCGATTCTTGTATACTCGATACTCGCTTCTTCAGCAGGCGCGTCGCCGCCTTCTGCAGTTTCGGCATATGCCAGAGACATAGTCATCATTGCAAAAGCAAGCAACAGCGCAAGGAACCTTTTGGTTCGCGTTGCAAGTTTCATTTCATATTCCTCCTTCATAGGTTTTAATAATGCTTTTTAATTTTAAACCAAATCGCCTTTTTGTGCAATATGTTTTATACCAATATGATTCGTTTTCTATTTTTGTGTATTTTCACACATAAAATTCTCTTTACCGGGTATATTTACCTGTAAACAGTTTAAGAGCACATAAAAAACCCCTTCGTTTATTGTTCAAAATAAACAAAGGGGTCAAACAGGTATAAATCCATACCGGAACTATTCTGTAACCTTTTTCACTTTTACCACCCTGTACATACTGATACGGCCAATAATATTGGTGATCCATCTCATAACCGTCACTTCAGCTATGGCAAATACCGCACAAAGGGCGCCGGCTTTTACGGAAACTCCGGAGATGGAGAAAAGGGACGGAACAAACCATGCGCTTGCCACAAGGAACAAAAGGCTTATGGAAAACACAAAGAATCTGTAGCGGTTGGCCGGCCTGATCATATCCCAGAGAATAATGAATCCCACAACGGAAAGCAGGTAGGTACTGGAGGTACCCACAGCCTTATCCGAAATGCCGAAGACATCGGCGAAAAGTACCATACATGCAATGGAAACAAAGGATGTAAGGGACGCCGGAAGGGCTTTTATGATAGTTGTGGCAATGAATCCGCCGGACTGCTTTTTCTCGTTGGGCTCAAGGGCAAGCAGGAAGGCCGGAACACCGATATTAAACAGTGATACCAAAGAAACCTGACTTGGCTGAAGCGGATACGGAAAAACGCCGATAATCGCAAATATAGCAAGGAAGAGGGAGAACATGTTTTTATATAAGAAGAGTGTTGCAGATCTGGAAATATTGTTCACATCTCTTCTGCCCTCGCCTACTATCTGTTTCATATGGGAAAAATCATCGTCAAGAAGCACCACCTGGGCGGCGTTTCTTGCGGCATCGGAGCCGGAACCCATGGCTATGGAGCAATCGGCTTCCTTCATGGCAAGAATATCATTCACACCGTCGCCGGTCATGGCCACTTTCTTTCCGCTTTCCTTAAGAGCGCGGACAAGCATTTTCTTCTGCTCAGGCTTAACTCTGCCGAATACAGTATACTTTTCAACGGCGTGCATATAGTCGATCTTGGTGGCAAGCTCGCCGGCATCGATATAGTTTTCCGCATTCTTTATACCTGCGGTTTTGGCTATGGTTGATACGGTTACCGGGTTATCACCGGAGATAACCTTTATTTCCACATCGTTGGAATCGAAGAATCCGAATATCTCTTTGGCATTTTTACGAAGTTCGTTTTCAATGCTGACAAAGAGCACCGGACGAAGTCCCATGGCATTTTCTTCCACCAGGGCAATGACTCGTTCTCCCGCTGTAGTATGTTCTTCGATTTTCGCTCTATTGTTGTCGTACAGTTCCTCAAACAGCAGTATATCCGGAGCTCCCAGACGATAAATCGTACTTCCGGTATCCACCTGGGAATACTTGTTCTTGGAAGTAAAGGGCTCCGTTTTGGCATTCGGGAATGGATTGCCTTTAGGGAAGTACTCCTTAAGTGCAGCTGCCGTTATGTTATTGTCCGTAAGAGTATAGATGTAACGGGAAAGTACGTTTACATACTCATCCTTTTTCTTCTCGGGAATACCTGCCGGAAGAAATACATCGGTAACATGCATATTGTTGGTTGTAATGGTTCCCGTCTTATCAACACAAAGCACATCGGTCCTTGCAAGGGTTTCGATACTTCTCATGTCATGAAGCATAACCTTGTTCTGGGCAAGTCGCATTGCGGAAAGAGCAAGAGCCACGGTGGTAAGAAGATACATACCTTCGGGGATCATACCTATTACCGCCGCTACGGCAGATGTAATACCCTCGGAAAAAGTCTTGTTATTTACAGCCAGTGACTGATAGAAAAGCAGTCCGCCCACCGGAATAATAAGAATACCGGCCACCTTGATAATAAGTTCGATGGATCTTATCATCTCCGACTTCTTGTCTTTTACCTCTTTGGCCTTGGCCATGAGCTTGGCAGCGTAAGAATCCTTACCTACCTGAGTAAGAACCGCATAACAGGCACCGGATACAACAAAGGAGCCGGATTTAAGTTCGGAATCTGCGCCCTTTTCGATTTCATCTGCCTCACCTGTAAGAAGCGATTCGTTGACAAATACGGTACCGCTTACCACTTTTGCATCTGCCGGAATCTGCTGGCCGCCTGTGAGCGCAATAAGATCGCCCAGTACAAGCTCGTCCGAGTATACCGAAGATTTTCTGTTGTCACGAATAACGGCATATGAAGTTTTATCAAGTATGGAAAGCTTATCCAGCGTGCGCTTGGCGCGGATCTGCTGAATAATACCAATAAAGACATTGGCGATGATTGCCGGCAAGAAGGTCAGACTGTTGTATGACTTGCCGATAATAAGAAGTATGGTAATCGCAAGGAAAATCGCGTTGAAATACGTGAAGATATTTTCCATGAAAATACCGCGAATTGTTTTATCCGAACTCCGGGATACTGCATTGACCTTTCCCGATTTTACCTGTTCGTCAACCTCTGCCGAGGTAAGTCCCTGATACATAGTGCTAAAAATCCTCTTCCCTTTTTAAATACAGTGTTTTCATTCTGATTTTCGCATACACGGTTATTGTAACATAAAACAGGGCAAATGAACAAACCAAGTGTAGGGAAAA
>CACYBJ010000064.1 GCA_902772565.1 uncultured Lachnospiraceae bacterium
CCCGGCGATCTTTCAAGAAGCAGGGACAGAGCACGGTAGGCAATGGCATGCTTTGAAAGGTCATCATAGACAATAAGCACGTCCTTGCCCTTGTACATAAAGTATTCCGCAAGAGCGCATCCCGCGTAAGGAGCTATATACTGCACAGGCGCAGGCTCCGAGGCAGATGCATTCACAACTACCGTATAGTCCATGGCGCCGTTGTCCGTAAGAGTCTTAACCAGCTGGGCAATGGAACTTGCCTTCTGACCGATTGCAACATAGATGCAGATAACTCCCGTATCCTTCTGATTCAGTATTGTATCGATTGCTACCGTTGTTTTTCCTGTCTGACGGTCGCCGATAATAAGTTCTCGCTGACCACGTCCGATAGGGAACATGGAGTCAATGGCAAGAAGCCCCGTATTCATAGGCTTGTTTACAGGCTGTCTGTCTACAATGCCCGCAGCGGGTGTTTCAATGGGACGGTAATCATCCTCTTCGATTTCACCTTTTCCGTCCACCGGCTCACCCAGAGCACTGATAACACGGCCTATAAAACCGTCGCCTACAGGAATACCTGCGGTTTTCCGGGTTCTTCTGACCTTGCTGCCGGCTTCAACATCCGTATCATCTCCGAAAAGAATAATACCGGTCTCATCCGGTCTTAAATCAAGAACCATACCGCGGACGCCGGAGTCAAAAACCACGATTTCTCCGTAGGTAGCACCCCTGATTCCGTCGGCAAATACTATGCCGTCACCGACAGTAAGTACCGTTCCCTGCTCTTCGGCAACAACCTCAAGAGACCACTCATCAAGAGTGCTTTTCATTACGGGAATAAGATCTTTTCCCGCATAACTCCTGGTGAGTTCATCCAGAGAATCCTTTAACTGACGGTATCTTCCCTCTTGGGACCAGTCATAGATTTTGCCTTCATAGTCGAGTTTGAATCCGTTCTTTACGGACCTGTCCTCTACCCATTCGACGTCAATCTCTTCGTTATATTTTTTTGATAAAAAAGCTTTGAATCTCCCCAGCTGTACGGCGCTAGGCGCCTTTGCCGCTATGAGGAACGCTTTTTTAGACGGACTCTTTTCCATCCTTTACGCTCCTTTCGGCGTCGCTTAAGAATTCCTCATAGACATTGTCGGAATCGGACTTAAGCATAATCTTTCTTGTTGCTGCTTCAACCAGTCCGGTAATTTCCTTCTGAGCATCCTTAAGGATTTTTTCTTTTTCCGTTACTGCCTGTTTCTTGGCATTCTTTATGATTTCATCTGCCGCTGCCTTGGCCTCTGCCTCGCTTTCCTCTCGGGCATGATCCATTTCGGCTGCTGCAGCCTTTCTCTTCTCTGCAATTTCCTTATCGGCCCCTGCTAAGATGGCTTCGTATTCGGCATTCTTTTCCTGTGCCTCGGCAAGATTCTTCTTGGCCTCTTCGTCCATCTTCGCATACTCGTCCTGTCTCTTGTCCATGTATTTCTTCACGGGCTTGTAAAGAATAAAGTAAAGTCCGAAATAAAGGATCACAAAGTTGAACACATGCAGAAGTATCTGCTGCAGATCAATATTAAGTGGCATCAGTGATACCTCCTTCCGGTTACATTACGAATACTATAAGTATGGTTACGATAAGAGCGTAGATAACTACTGTCTCTATGAATACAAGACCCAGCATAAGGGAAGTCCTTATGTCGCCGGAAGCTTCAGGCTGACGGCTGATGCCTTCGTTTGACTTTCCTACTGCCATACCCATGGCAATTGCACCGCCCAGTGCGGCAAGACCGATGGCAATACCTGCTGCCATGGCTCTTGAGCCTGTGGATGATTCAGCTGCGGCATCTTCCTCGGCAGATTCATCTGCCGCGTCTGTAGTCTCCGCTGCTGCCTTTGTGTCAGACTTTGTTGCTGCGGCATATACCGGCACGGTCAATACCGACAAAGCCATTACAAGTGCTAAGATTGCTAAGATAAGTTTGCTTTTTTTCATGGTAACCTCCAAAACGTAAACCGTTTTTTTCATATTATCTAATATATAGAATTGATTCAGGCTGCTTTATCAGCATCCGTCTCGCTGTTTTTTTTCTTCTTTTTCTTTTCTTTCTTCGGATGAACCTCCGTCACTTCACCGTAATAGTGGGAAACCAGCATGGTAAGGACGTAGGCCTGTATCAGCGCATGCATAAGAGTAAAGAGTACGGCTACGATTACAGGAAGCACGAAGCTAAGTGTTATGTAGTAGTAAACCAGCTCTGTGACAAGCGCTCCCGAAAGCAGAGCACCGAATAGTCGGAAGCTCATGGAAATGGGAAGGGAAAACTCTTTTAAGGCAAGCCCTATTCCTTTGGCTTTGTTGGCTATTATGGCTCCCGCCACTATCATCAGATAGGAGAAACATCCCATGGCGATTGCCGCGTTTATATCTGCCAGAGGTGCCGGCAGAGTAATGGGATGGCCCTCGGTGGTAATCGCCTGAGCACCAAACAGTTCAAAGCAGGTTCCGGTAAATATGTAGGTACCGGCCACAAATATATAGGTTCCGAGGAACTTGTTTCTGTGGGGGCTGTTCCCCTTTGCAAGGCCGTCAAAAAGGCTTACCCAGGTTTCAAGAAACATCTGGAATTTGCCGGGTACGGGTTTGAACCTCGGAATTACGAATATCCTTACGATAATCGCAAACACCAAAAGTATGGCCGTTACCGTAAAGGCCGAAATCACTGCGGGATTAACTTCCATGCCCAAAAGATTTATGTGATTCACATCATGAACCACCGCATCTTTCATGGTTTCCTTAATGGTTTCGTTTTTCGCCTCGCCGGTGTTCGACAATATGATTCCCGTAAGCAGCATTGCAATTAACGCCAGAAACAGGACAATTCCCGTATTCTTCTGCTTTTTGGTCAAGTCGTCCATCTCCTCTCATAATCATTTTCTCATACCGCCAACCTCTGATCGGCTGAAAATGACTGAATTATATTTCTTATTCAAGATCTACCGGAGTTCCGAAAGGCTGGTCAAGAAGTTCCGGATTGTTAAGAAGCTTTTCGAGAAGTCTCAAGGTCTTGGAATAATAGTATCCGTCTGCTATTCTCTCATCTATCGTAAGATCAAGCTCAACGCTGTTCTTCATGGTTACGTTTCCTTCTTCATCGAAGAACGGTCTCTTTTTAATGAGTCCCACGGAGCAGAAGATGGATGTTGTTCCCCAGTTTGTAAGATGATGGAACGGAGCATCTATCTTAAGGCTTCCGATATTGGCAAGAACTATTGAGCAGGTGTACGGGTCGGTTGCCACAACCGGAGCCGGCATCCAGCCGTGCCTGTCAAGGAATCTTACTACCGAACCGATGGCATGCTTAAAAGGAAGTTTCTGCACCACATCCATGGCGTCGGTGGACTGATCGTTATGTTTCTTGCAGAAAGAAACCTGTTTAAATACTTTATCGTGAATACTCTCGAGAGTATCTTCCGCAGTGCATTCGATTCTGGCAAGGGTCTCACCGCCCTCATCCGAAAAGACCTTCTTAACGGTAAAGGCCGCATTTACATGGTTTCTCTGGTAAAGGTTGTTGTTGCAGATGAAACGGTTCATCTGAGGTCTTAAAGTAATTGTTTTAAGAGCCGCAGCCACGATTACCTGGAAAAGCTTGTAAGGATATTCCGGATTATTCTCATTCTTCTTTTTGAGATACTCATCAATAGCGGTAAGATCGATAGTCGCCCTGAAGAATGCTTCGTTGTCGCATCTGTTAGGGTAGATAAGAGGCATTATGTAATGCATGGAATCAATCTTTCTGATGAGTTTTCCGTCTCTTCTGTCTCCGAATCTTTTCATAGGTTAACCCTGCCTTTCTGTTTTATAAATACACTTTTTGCGGAAATAAATGCGTTTATTAATCCTTCTTTCCGCGAAAAAGATTTGCCCAGTATTTCCTGTAAAGAACAATTTCTATTACCAGACACATGATTGCCGCACCCACAACATCCACGAAGGAATGCTGCTTAACTGCCATTACCGAATAGCATACCGTAAGAGACCATGCGGAAATAAACAGTCTGAAAATAAGAGGTGCATCTTTCTTTTTCATCCAGACGGACATGATCGCAAGGGAATATGCCACATGAAGCGAGGGCATAACACCGGTTGGAGTGTCCACTGAATATATGAGAGAGACTATCTGCGAACAGAAATTCTTTCGCGGAAGAGTCTCGGGTCTTAAATGCTGTATGTTGGGCCAGAATATGTATATGAGCATGGCTATCAGCTGAGTCCACATAATGAATATCTGGCACTTTTTAAAGCTTTCCACATCGAAAAACAGGAAGAAAAACAGCGTTCCCGCCAGGAGCAGATACCAGGACACATAGGCCAGTATGAAATACTCATTAAAGGGAACCATGTCATCTACCACCGAGTGGATAACATGACACTTATCGTATGGAATAAACTTTTCCGTTAAAAAGAAGAACAGGAAGTAGGCCGGCCATGCAAGAATCAGTTTCAGATGCCGAAACTCAGGTTCATTTCTTTTCTCCCATCGGAATTTGCTGTAATCTACTTCCGGTTTTAACACTGGCTGCTCCTTTTCTCCTTTTCTTTTTTCCGGCTGCGGCCGGCGTTTGTCAAAACCTTACATCAGTCCTGCCTGTTGTAAGGATAGTCTTTCTTTCGCATGTTGGGATAAGGTACCACTTTATGCTTCGGAAGAGATGTGGCAATCCTTGTTATTTCCTCTTTCAGGTAGCCGCAAAGGCGCTTCTTCTCTGCTTCCTTATCATTTTCGTGGTTAAACCTCACAGGCTTTCCAAAGCATAGTTTTTTTAGGGCCGGTGCGTTGTAAATCGGCACGAAAAGCACGTCCTTGCCTGTTTTTTTGTAATGGTAATAGGCCGCGTCCACAAATCCCGGCTGAAACTCGTATACTATATTGTTATAAGGCGTGCGGCTTTCCGGGAAAATAACAATGCTTTTGCCCGCGCTCAGATCTTCAGTTGTATCCTTGAAGGTCTGAATAATATGAAGATTCTTGTGAACCTCTATGGTATCGGCGCTGTTGAAAACCACGTGAGCAACAGGCGCGATGACATAGGACAGTATTTTGTAAAACCATCTTATATACTTCGGCTTGCCCGACCAGAAGTCTTCATAGGCATATGCCGGCACCTTCTTCATGTGCATCATTTCGCTGATGCACCATATGTCTCTGTCCACCGGGAAATATAGTTCCCCGATAATAGGACCGTTCATCTGCGTATGGTTTCCCACGTATATTGCCGGCTCGTCCGGCAGATTCTCAAGTCCCTCGTGAGTGATCTTCGGATAAAAGAATTTAACCAGACCGCGAATGATTCTGTAGAGAACCATGTATCGCTTTCTTTCACTCTTGGGAACTGCAGCCCGTTTTTTGTTTTTATTTGCTGCCAATATACTTCACCCCAAATCAAGTATATTCTGCATAAGGCTTACTAAGCCTTGTAATGCGTGAAATTACTGTTTCGAACCTGCGTTCTTTGCAGCCTCTTCCTCCTCCAGTTTTCTGTAGGCAACCTTTCCTACAAGAGTCTTCGGAAGTTCGTCCCTGAACTCAATCACTCTCGGCATTGCATATTTGGCAATGTGAACTCTGCACTGTTCAAGGATTTTCTCTTTGGTCTCGTCGTTCTTCGGAACCCCCGGTTTAGGCACTACAAAGGCCTTAACAATGTGCATTCTGTAAGGATCCGGAACGCCGATTACGCAGCTCATCTGCACTTCCGGGAAACCGTCTATGATATTTTCAATCTGAGCAGGATACACATTGTAACCTGCGGTAATGATCATACGTTTTGCACGGCCCTTGAAATAGATAAAGCCGTCTTCGTCCATGGTACCCAGATCGCCGGTGTAAACCCAGGTGAGCCCGTCGGCACCTTTTCGAAGGGTCTGGGCAGTCTCTTCGGGATTGTCCATGTATTCCTTCATAACCGTAGGACCGGAAATGATGATTTCGCCTTCTTCGTTAAAGCCCATGTCCACATCGGTACCGGGACGCACGATTCTGAAGTATGTGTCCGGGAAAGGAACACCGATGGAGCCTTCTCTGTAAAGACTCGGAGGTGTAAGGCAGCAGGCCGTAACGGTTTCGGTTGCACCGTAGCCTTCCCTTATCTGAACCGGGCAGTTGTGCTCCGCAAGGAACTTGTCCAGTTTCTTCTTGAGCTCAATACTTAAGGAGTCGCCGCCTGAGAAGATACCTTTTATGTAGGACATGTCCTTGCCTTCCATCTGGGGAAGACGGAGAAGTGCCTCATAAAGGGTGGGAACTCCCGCCAGGAAATTAATCTTGGATTTTATAATGAGTTTTCCATAGCTCTTGGCGGTGAAACGGGGCACCAGTACGCATCTGCCGCCGTTGGCAAGCATTGAGTGGATGCACACGCCAAGGCCGAAGCCGTGGAAAATAGGCATTGCGGCAAGCATTTTGTCACCGGGCTTAAACATAGGATTGGTGGTGACTATCTGCACGGCAAGAGCGTTAAAGTTCCTATTGGTAAGAACTATGCCCTTGGTGGTTCCTGTGGTTCCGCCGGAGTAGAGAATGGTGGCGGGGTCATCTGCCTTTCGTTCCACTTCATAGTTATAGAACACGTCCTTGCCAAGTCTGATGAATCTCTTCCACATGATGACCGGAGCATTGGCCGGAATCTTTTCGATCTTGCGGCCTTCGGTAAGCATGTAGCCCGCTTTGATGGGCTTTGACAATTCGTCCTTAATGCTGGCAATTATTACGTTTACAAGTTTTGTGTTTCCGCGGATCTTTTCGAACTTACTGTAGAACTGGTCGAGAGTGATAGCTGTAACGCTTCCCGAAGCATTTAAGTAAAACTCGATTTCTTTCTCGGCGGAAAGGGGGTGAACCATGTTGGACACGGCGCCTATAAGGTTAACCGCATAGAACATGTATATTCCCTGAGGGCAGTTTGGCAGTGCGATGGTAACACGGTCACCCTCCCTGACACCCAGTGATTTAAGGGATTTCGCACATTCTACGATGTGGGTCATCATCTGCCTGTAGGTGGTTTTCTTCCCCATAAAGTCGAAAGCTACGTAGTTCGGGTAGGTCTCGGCTATTTCCTTAACTTTCTGAAACATTGTTACCTGAGGATAATCAATGTGAAGAGGTATTCCGTCCGTAGATGATTTCCACGGTACATTTTCAAAATCTATAGTACTCACTTTTACACTCCCAATCGGCTCCCTCACCTTCTCTAAATCAGCGCGGAAACCGCATATTTAAAATCCGTTTAATTATACTCCCATGCAAAAATTAATTCAACTTTATCAGACAGAAAGATGAACTATGAGGGAAAAGATTGACAGTGATATATATCACGGTATATACTAATTACAGAGGAGGGCGAACACATGACTACAGCAAAGATTTTTGAAAACGGAAGAAGCCAGGCAGTCAGACTGCCCAAAGAATACCGCTTCAAAGATGAAGAGGTGATGATTAATAAAATAGGCGACATCGTATTCCTTATGCCTAAAACCAACCGTTGGGAAGCCTTTGTGAAAGCAATCGATTTATTCTCAAAGGATTATTTTTCAAACGGAAGGGACAGTCAGGAAAACCAGGAACGAGAAAGCCTGTAATCGGAGGATTTTATGAGGTATATGCTTGATACCAACATCTGTATCTATGCCATCAAGCACAAACCGGAAACGGTAATAAAACACCTGAACGAACACGACCCGTCGGAAATTTGTATATCATCCGTCACATATGCCGAACTTGTTCACGGTGTCTGCAAAAGTGCGGCAGTGGAAAGAAACCGGCTGGCGCTGGCATTACTGTTATCCAACATTGAGATACTGCCCTTTGATGCGTCTGCCGCAGAAAGATACGGCGAAGTACGAGCGGAACTTGAAAAGGCCGGCACTCCCATCGGTCCGTTGGACACGATGATTGCCGGCCATGCAAAATCACTTGATCTGACTCTTGTTACCAATAACGTAAAAGAGTTTGTAAGAGTGCGTGATTTATCTGTGGAGAATTGGGCGGAGTAACCGCCGGTTCTCTTTTTTTAGAACTGGAAGTACATTTCTTCCGCAATTACCTTAGTTTCTGCAACATCTTCATATTTCAGATTTTCATTTGCAAACATCATGGAAGTGTCAAAACTTCCCTTTCCTCCGGATTTCGATCCGCCTGATTTATTTACCGAATCCTGCGTTACTTTTTCTCTTTTTGTTTCTTTGCCTCCACCCATAACGGCTCCGAAAACACCGAGAGCAAGTATCACAATTATAACAGTCAAACAACCGCTTTTCTTCTTTCCTCCGTTGTTTCCCGTGGGAGGGATAGTCTTTTTCAGTACGGAGTTGCGCGCCAAACCCTAAGGGTTGTCGAACATATTTCGTCACCTGAGCCTTACACCCCTTCAAAAACCTTTCTGGCGTTAGTATCGCTGATGAGCTTCGGTCCGCCGAGCACGTAGGCATTTTCGAACTTGATTTCGTTATTCTTTACATAGGCTGATGCCGTCGGCACCCACTTATCGCTGTTAAGCGTAAGGATGAGCGGAGCTCCGATCGTATAGGCCAGAGGTCCTGCGGAAAGTCCGTCGGGGAAGTCCTGTGAGTAGGCCATTACAAGTTCCGTCGGATTCTCAAAGAACTTTTCGGCAACGGCAACCGATGTTTCCCATCTGTTTGCGCCGTAGATTCTGTCCGTGGTTCCGTATTGCGCAAGTTCCTTTGCAACCGCAGCACTTACGGCACCTTCACCGCCTATTAAGTAAAACTTCTTCTCGGTTCCAAGGTTTGCAAGGTAGGTCTTCTGGGCATTTGTCAGAGATCCGGGCACGAGAAGCAGAGGCTTTCCCGTGGCAGATGCCGAAAGCGAATCCGCAAATCCGGTACCGGTACATACGAGAATCTCGTCTCCCGACGAAACACCTGCCTCCTCAAGGATGGCGATGTTGGTTTCGTAACGGTTGGCACCGGCAAGTCTCTTGATGATAAATCCGCCTGTGCTTATCTTTGATTCAAAGGTGTTTCTTATGGCTCCGTCGCCGCCGAGAATATATACCTTTCCGCCGGCCTTAAGATTGCTATTAATGTAGGCTGCGGTTTCATTCATCACCTTTTCACTTGGTGCGGTAAGGAGAATCGGTGCATTCTCTACTGCAGCAAGATAACTTCCCGCAAGCGCATCCGGGAAGGAAACACCGCTGGCTACGATCACACAGTCAAATTTCTCAACACCGAGAACCGACTTCAGTGCATTTGCCGATTCAAGGGACGTTTCATAACGGCTGTCGCCGTATAATCTGTCTATAACCTTTCTGTGCTCGCACTTTTTGCAGATTTTTATGCTCTGGGCGCCGGAGGTGACCCATGCGCCGTAGGAATGACCGGTTGAAACAATTATCTCTTCTTCAAAAGCGCTGCAGGCATCGCAGTAACGAATCTGTTTTCCGTCTGTCGTACATGATACGGGAGTTACAACGGTCCACTCACCGTAACTGTGTCCCGTGGCAGGAATTACCACGGCATCCTTGGTTTCGTCACAATCCGTACAGTGTATGGACTTAGAGCCTACCGTCTCGCAAGTGGGCTCGATATCTACTGTGTATTCGGTGTCCCAGACATGCGCTTTCGCAGGTATTACTTCTTCTTCGTATACATCGCATCTCACACAGGTTCTTCTCTTAAGACCCGCAGAGTTTACGGTTGAGTTTACAATTGTTACCCATTCACCGTAGGTGTGTCCCAGAGCGTTAATTGTAGCCTGATCCTTGGTGGCGTCGCACTTGGAACAGTGGATGGACTTGGTGCCTTCGGCAGTGCAGGTTGCGGGAGTATCGGTGGTATACTCGTTCTCCCAGTCGTGACCCGTTGCATCTACAGTTTCCATATCCGGGGAACTGCAGGTACGGCAATGCCTTATTCTGAGTCCGTCGGTGGTACAGGTTGCTTCGGATACGGTACTCCACGAGCCGTAGGAGTGACCGGTTGCGAGAATAACTTCAATATCGGTTACGGCATCGCATTTGCTGCAGTGTCTGGACTTCTGACCGTCAAGCACGCAGTTTGCGGCATAATCAACCGAAAGTTCCTCTTCCCAGGAGTGTCCCGTTGCGTTAATCACACCCGTTTCCTGCGCGCCGCAGGTAAGACAGTATCTTACTCTGCTTCCGTTCTCGGTACAGGTCGCGGGATTCGTAACCGTCCATGCACCCGGCAGATGCCCTGTGGCCGTTATAGATGTCTCACTTGTCCTGGCATCACAGTTTGCGCAGTGGATGGATTTGGAACCGGCAGTGGTACATGTGGCCGGAGTATCCGTAGTATACTCACTCTCCCAGCTGTGGCCGGCTGCGTAAATCACTTCTGATTCCGTATCGCCGCAAGAGGTACAGGTTCTGGTTCTTACACCGTTGGCGGTACAGGTTGCGGCGGTTGTCGTAGTCCATTTGCCGTAGGAATGACCTGTGGCGCTGATAACGGTTTCTTCGGTTACGGCATCGCATCTGCTGCAATGCTTGGATTTGGAACCCGGAAGAGTACAGGTTGGGTTTGCATCCACCATAAATTCGCTGTTCCAGTCATGTCCGAGGGCGGGGATTATTTCTTCGTCCACATCACCGCAGTCCGTACAGGTACGAACTCTCTTTCCTGCCGTTGTACAGGTTGCGGCCGTAGCCACGCTCCATGCTCCGTAGGTGTGTGTAAGCACCGGTATCGGAGTCACGTTGGTCTTGGCGCCGCATACGGAACAATGTATGGATTTGGAACCGACAGTCGTGTAGGTAGGTTCCACATCCACGGTGTAATAGTCGTTCCAGATATGTCCGGTGGCTGCAGGATAGTCGTACTCGGTATGATTGCAGACCGTACAGGTTCTCGAGCTGATGCCCGACTCGGTACAGTTCGGGGTCTTAAGAACATTCCAACTTCCGAAACTGTGTCCCGTGGCGGATACCGGAGTTACGTCCTTTGTGGCATCACAGTTTGCACAGTGTATTGACTTGGAACCGAAAGTTGTACATGTGGGCTCCAGATCCGTTGTATATTCGCTGTTCCAGGAATGTCCCGTCGCAGCTATTTCTTCTTCGTTTATATATCCGCAGGTAAGACAGGTTCGTTTCCTACTTCCCACCTTTGTACAGGTGGCATCTGCCGTTATCTGCCATGCACCGTAATTGTGACCGGTGGCAGATATGGTCTCTGCCTGAGTCACGGCATCACAGTTGGCACAATGAATCGATTTTAATCCCGAAGCGGTACATGTGGCCGGAGTGTCGATGGTGTAACTTTCTTCCCATAAATGTCCGGCAGCAGCTATTACGTCGTTTTGCACATCGCCGCAGACGGAACAGGTTCTGGTTCTAACGCCGGTTTCGGTACAGGTTGCAGCCTTCATTGTCGTCCATGAACCGTAGGAATGGCCGTTGGCGGGGATAACTGTTACGTCCTTGGTAGCGTCACAGTTTGTGCAGTGTATTGACTTTGAACCGGCGACAGTACATGTCGGTGCGCTGTCAACGGTGTATTCGTCTTCCCATGAGTGACCGAGCACGGTGATTACTTCGTTATTAACGTTTCCGCACACAAGGCATGTTCGAGTCCTGCTTCCGTCTTCCGTACAGGTGGCGGGCTTTAATACGGTCCAGGAGCCGTAGGAATGACCCGTGGCGGGTATGGCGGTTACGCTTGTTGTGGCGCTGCAGTTTGCGCAGTGAATCGATTTGGAACCCGCAGTTGTGCAGGTTGCCGCTTTATCGGTTGTATATTCGCTTTCCCATGCGTGTCCCGCTGCATTTATGGTTTCGGTTTCGGTATAACCGCAAGTCGTACAGGTTCTGCTTCTGCTACCGTCTTCGGTGCAGGTCGCCGTCTTGGTTGTGTTCCATGAGCCGAAGGAATGACCTGTGGCAGATACGTTTTCCTCTTCCGTATTACCGCAAAGAGTACAGGTTCTGGTTCTGATGCCGGCCTGGGTGCAGCCAACGCCTGTGGTGATCCAGTCGCCGTAGACATGGTCGCCGTAACCGAGTTTTGTGCTGCTTTCGCTTATTTCATGCGATCCGTTTTCGTCAGAAAACAACTTTCCACACATATTACATTTATAGTGCTCCAGCACTCCTTCGGTTTTACATGTAGGAGTAACACCGGGAATAAGTACGAGATCGTGCGGAATCTTCTGGATTGCACCTGTAGTTACATAAAACACGCCCCACTGAGTTGAATAATAATAGTAGTCACCGGAACCCGTCGTAGTACATGTAGCCTCTCGATTCACTTCCACTTCATACTCTCCGGACTGTAACGGAGGGAGTATTATCTTTTCATCGGTAAAGTAATAGCCACACAGGTTATCACAAATTATGTAGCCTTCACCTCCCGTATTCTGCTTCGGAGCTTTAGCAACGTAAAGGTATGGAATATGATTACAATCATCCGCATAAACAACAGAAACCATGCCTCCGGGCAAAACATCTCCCGCAAACATGGTCACAAACATTATTACCGCCATCAGAAACGACAACGGTTTTCTTATTGATTTTTTCATTAAAATACCGCCGATTATAAAAGTTTTTTCTATACCCTAACCCTTAATTCGACTCCCTTTTGTAAAAATTATTATATAACATAACGTGCTTTCGATAAAGCATTTTTGTTGTACAAAATGATTTTTGTTGACACGCCCTGTTTCTTCGTGTATAAATGAATTTGCTAAAAATGAAAATGATTTTCAATTT
This sequence comes from uncultured Lachnospiraceae bacterium, assembly GCA_902772565.1. Classification (GTDB taxonomy): domain Bacteria; phylum Bacillota; class Clostridia; order Lachnospirales; family Lachnospiraceae; genus UBA3775. Next base: position 12,733 of record CACYBJ010000064.1, read on the forward strand.
GGAGCCATCCATGGAATTACTTATAACTTTTCTGGCGGGACTTTCCGTTCTTATCGGAGCCGGAGTCATCCGCCTTACGGAAAACAAAAGAGAGAGCGTTGAGCACGTAAGCCTTGCAATGGCTCTTGCTGCCCTTCTCTCCCTCCTTATTTTCGATATAGTGCCCGAACTTAAGGAAACAACGGAAGGCATCGGCCTCCCCCTGACCCTCGGCATGACGGCTGCAGGAATTATTCTTCTTATAATCCTTGACCGATTCGTTCCGGATCACGAGGACACGGAAGAAAACCACGATAACGAAAACGCCGTTCACATCGGACTTTTATCCGCCCTGGCCCTTATCGTACACAATATTGTGGAAGGCATGTCCGTTTACAGCGTGCTTGGAAACGACCTGACAGACGGCATTATTTTTGCCATCGGCATCTCCCTTCACAATATCCCCATGGGCATGATGATTTTCTCAACCATGGCAACTCAGAGCAAAAAGGAAAAAACCGCCGTCACACTGGCAGTTACACTGTCCACTCTTTTCGGCGGACTCATAATGTTTGCCTTAAGCGGACACCTGCCTGAAGTAGCCGTCGGCGCACTTCTATCCGTAGCCTGCGGAATGATAATCTACATTACCTTCCTTGAGCTTCTCCCCCATGTCATAAGAACCAAGGACAGGCTTCAAAGCGCCGTGGGAATCATACTGGGCTTCGGCCTTGTACTTGCAAGCGTTCTTTTGGGCGGCTGATGCGTCCCGCTTTTACAGAAGTTCGAACAATACAAAGCATGTAAATTCAAAAAACCTCTTTACCGTGTGGTAAAGAGGTTTTATTATTTTTGAGAGTTTTACTCTAAAACTTCTTCCGTTTTTAAGCGGATGATCTCCACCAGGCAGTCCTTTACGGCATATGCCGCACCGCCCTCAAAGCTTGTAATGCTGTCATAGGAAAGAGGCACAACCACTTCCCCGGCGTAGTTAAGCAGACCGCACTTTCCGTCTTTTTCTACAGCTACAAGACCGTAGCCGGCACC
>CACYBJ010000065.1 GCA_902772565.1 uncultured Lachnospiraceae bacterium
CAGGCTTTTCCCGCTACTCGCCCTACGGCTCGTGACGCGTACGCCTTCGCTGCCAGTGTGCTCGTCCCGACGGAAGCCTCGCGAGTCCTCGCCGCATGCATCAGCTACGGCGCATGAACATCGCAGATGAAAAAGTATTTGGATTGTGTTGGGGCTGCGCCGCATGCATCTGCACAGCGCGGGCCATACACACAAACGTAACAGATTGTTCACAGATTGGGACTTGACTATATAGGTTGTGCGCGATACAATTGTGTAAAATGGAATGTGTGAGAAATAGTTAGAATGAGGGCGCGTTTCCAGAGGAAAGTTATGAATAAAGAATTTGACATTCAGGAATATATGACAAAGGGGGTTGAGAGGGTTGTGGCAGATGCCATGAAAGCCACCCTTAAGAACCCTAAAGAGGCAGCCTTTATGCTGAAGTTTGCGGCATCTGCGAGGAAAGCCTCCGGTAAACGCAAGAAATCCGAAGAGGCAGGTGAGCACATTCCGCCGTTTCTTATCGCCAGCATCACCAGCAAGTGCAACCTTCACTGTGCAGGATGCTATTCCAGATGCAACCACGCAACGGTGGATGCGGAGCCTGTACGTCAGCTTACGGACGAGGACTGGCTTAAGGTCTTTGATGAGGCCGATGAGCTGGGCATCAGCTTTATTCTTCTCGCAGGCGGAGAGCCCATGCTGAGAAGGGGTGTGATTGAGGCTGCCGCAACAAAAAAGAATATACTGTTTCCGATCTTTACCAACGGAACATTTATGGATGAAAGATATTTCGAGTTGTTTGACAAAAACCGAAATCTTATTCCGATAATGAGCATCGAAGGAAAAAAGAAAGTAACGGATCAGCGCCGCGGAAGAGGCGTGTACGACCGTCTCATAGCCAACATGGACGAGATTAAAAAGCGCGGTCTGATATTTGGAGCATCCGTTACCGTAACAACCGAAAACATAAACGAAGTAACATCGGAAGAGTTCCTCAAGGAACTTTCGGACCGCGGCTGTAAAGCGGTGATATTTGTTGAGTATGTTCCGGTTACGGATGAAAGTAAGAACCTGGCACCCGGAGACGTCGAAAGAGATTTTTTGAAAAAGGAAATTGATTATCTTAGAGAAGCCAAACCTGAAATGGTATATATTTCTTTCCCGGGAGATGAAAAAGGTTCCGGCGGATGCGTAGCGGCAGGAAGAGGATTCTTCCATATAAATTCCCATGGAGGAGCCGAGCCCTGCCCGTTTTCGCCGTATTCCGACGTTAACATTAAGAACACTTCCTTAAAGGATGCAATGCATTCTCCGTTGTTTCTGGCGCTTCAAAGCGGTGATGTTCTGACAGACGACCATGAAGGCGGATGCGTGCTTTACGAAAAACGCGAACTGGTGGAAGAAATCATGAGAAAGAGTGTCGAAGCGTAAAAGAGCCAAATATTACACTCATGGGGCGCAAATGAGTCGAGCATCAGACTTCGGATGTGAAAGTTTGAAAGTAAAACTTTCAAACCCTTTGATGACGCAGCAGGCGCGTCATCAGACGGGCACCACGCCTGCGGCATGGTACGAAACATGAAAATACGATAAAATGTGACTTGAAGGAGTGAAAAAACCATGGACATTATCCAGGCAATAAATGAAAGACATTCCGTAAGAAATTATCTTGCAAATAGAATTGAAGCCGATAAGGTGGAGTTGTTAAAGAAAAAGATTGAAGAATTGAATGCGGCAGGAAACCTTAATTTTCAGTTTAAGGAAGATGCCGGCAAAACCTACAATAAGCTCATGAATAAGTTTATGGGTCTCGGTTCCGCTCCCAGCGTAATTGCCTGTGTGGGCAAAGATGATGGGAATTTGGACCAGAGAGTCGGCTACTACGGCGAGAAGCTGGTACTTTATGCTCAGCAGCTGGGTCTTAACACCTGTTGGGCAGGCACTTTCAACAGAGAAAACATTGGAGCCGAGGTTGGGCCCGGTGAAAGACTTGCTATTTCCATTGCAATAGGCTACGGAAAAGATTCCGGTAAGCCACACAGGTCCAAAGATATTTCACAGGTAAGCGAGTCCGAAAAGGGTCGCCCCGACTGGTTTGAAAAAGGCGTACAGGCGGCGCTTCTTGCTCCGACAGCCATTAATCAGCAGAAATTCAAAATCAAACTGAAGGCAGACGAAACAGTGGAATTCACGGATCTCGGAGGAGTTCTTTCTCAGATTAATCTGGGAATTGTAAAATATCACTTTGAAGCAGGCTCAGGCAGAAAAGTCGAGCTGTAAATTTGTTCCCCATTTCCTTTTATAACTATACAATAAGGCGGCAGGGCTGTGTAAGCAGTCCTGCCGTCTTGCATTTAGAAAACAGATATTTAGGAAAACCATTGTGGTTCGCCACCAACCGGGCGATAGTGCTGTATGATGAAAACAATACAAATATCAGTGAATCATTAGAGTGTTATAACCAGGCGCCCGTCAATTGTGATATCGGGGGGTCATATATTCGAAAGGTATCTTGGTCTTTATGGTTCTAAATTGAACCGGGGATTCTTCGTCAGATTCCACAAAAAACGCGGTAATTTCTGCTCGATTCGTAGAGGGTTTCCGTGCGCAAATCTTTAAACCATCGTGATTGTGTATAGAAAACACTTTATTTTTTGTGACTAATTCGGCTTGAATCCGAAGAAATTATTAAGTTACACTTTTAAGCGGAGGAACCTCAAAACAGAAAAATTGAAGGTGCGCACGGTGCGGTTATGCTGCCGGCGCCGGAGCACCACGGCGGCATGTTATCTTATTGTGGTCGAGTGTTTTGAAATTTAGGCAGATGTTTACCGGTAGCTGCAGGCATTTCAAAACACTTTGACTGACTTTGTATTGGAGGTATGCATGTCAGAAAAGGACATATCTGAAAAGATGCTGATATCCTGCAACGATGTATTTGCGGATATCATTAATTTTTATTTCTTTAACGGCGAGGATGTTGTAAAAGAAGATGAACTGGAGCAGGCTGCGGAGTTTTCGGGCTATAAAGAAGATGGTGATCTGCATGAAATGCGCCGAGATGAACTGAAGAACTGGCGTAAGCAAAAACTCAGGATTTCTGCTTTCGGAATCGAAAACCAGTCCAAGGCGGAAAAGGAAATGCCCATCAGGATCATGGGCTATGACGGTGCAACTTACCGTAATCAAATGAACGACGACGATCCCTTCTATCCTGTGTACAGCCTGGTGCTGTACTTTGGTAAAACTCATTGGAACGGTAACAGGAAACTTAGTGATGTGGTTGAATTTCATGAAGACCATCGCGATGCCTTGACTGAAAAGTTCAATGATTATAAAATCAATGTAATGGAAGTCGCGTTCCTCAGCGATGAGGAAGTGAATTCATTTAAGAGCGATTTTAAACTTGTTGCGGAATACTTTGTAAACCGCAGAAAGAATCCCAAATATAATCCGTCACCGGACGTTATAAAACACGTGGACGAAGTGTTGACGTTGCTTCGCGTCATGACCGGAGACAGCCGATACGAGCAGATGCTTAACGAAGAGAAGGGAGTGAAACCTAAGAATATGTGTGAAGTACTGGATTACCGTGAGAATAAAGGAAGAATCGAAGGAAGAAAAGAAGGAAGAAAAGAAGGCAAAACTGAAGGAATATTTCTCGGAGAATTAAAAGAAAAGCAAAAGGTTGCCTTACAACTTGTAAAAAAAGGATTTGAACCCGAGTTGATTCTTGAAATTCTCGAAATCAACGAAGAAGAACTCGAACAGCTCCTTTCAGGAGAGGAGATAAACGTAAACGATTAGTTTGCAGCTCAATAATTTAACCGAATCGTAACCCTGTGCGCTGATATTGCTGCACAGGGTTTGTTGTTTGTTTACCTTGAAAAATAGTTCTGCAAAAGTTAAAATATATAGATGGCGTGTCTGCGAGGCATATGCCGCAGACGTCGATGCAGAAAGAGAAAATAAGGTTTTAGGATTTATGAGAATAGTACTTCCCGAAAAGGTAAAACTGATTATCGATGAACTGAATCGCGCAGGCTTTGAAGGCTACGCCGTAGGCGGATGCGTGCGCGACAGCATGCTCGGGAAGATGCCTAAGGACTGGGATGTCACAACCAACGCATCTCCGGAGGAGATAAAGAGTCTTTTCAAACGCACCGTTGATACGGGAATCGAGCATGGAACGGTTACGGTTCTTTTGGGAGATGAAGGCTTTGAAGTAACTACTTACAGAATAGACGGCAAGTACGAAGACAACAGACATCCGTCGGAAGTCAAGTTTACCAAGAGTCTTTCGGAGGATCTGTTGCGCCGTGATTTTACCATTAATGCCATGGCCTACAATGAAAAAGACGGCATTGTGGACCTCTTCGGCGGCGAAGATGATCTTAAAAAAGGCATAATACGTGCTGTTGGAAACCCTCGCGAGCGGTTTTCGGAAGATGCTCTCCGCATTATGAGAGCAGCAAGATTTGCATCTGTACTGGGCTTCGAAATAGAAGAGGAAACAGAAAAGGCTATGGCCTATCTGGCGGAAAACCTTAAGGACATAAGCGCAGAAAGAATCCGAGAAGAACTGTTTAAACTCATAATGGGAAAGTATCCCGAGAAAATATTTATTGCGGCAGATACCGGCATACTCGACGTGGTGTTCCCCGAGTTTATGGAATGCGTCGGATGCATGCAGGAAAACAAGTACCACAACAATACTGTTGCGGAGCACATAATCGATACCGTAAGGTATATGCAGGCCATACTGGGGCTTAACGGATATGTGCGGGATCCGCGAATCGAAATACCCTATGAGTACACGGAAAAAGAAAAGAAGATATTAATGATAACCATGCTCTTCCATGACATAGGCAAGCCTCGCGTGAAGTTTATGGAAGGTGACCGGGCACACTTTTGGGGCCACCAGAAGGCATCTGCCGAAATGGCCCATAAAGCATTGCAGCGTTTAAAATGCGACAATGATACTGTAAGAACCGTCACTTCTCTGGTAACTTATCATGATGTCCGCTTCACATGGAACTGGGAGCGTGGCAGTTCAAGTGCCAGAAAGCTGGCAAACCGCGTTGGAGAAGACAATCTTAAACTGCTTGTGGCTGTTCAGTATGCAGACATATTCGGTCAGGCAGGACCTTACCTTAAGGAAAGCCTTGAGGAAATGGAATTGATGCAGCAGTGTGTTAATGACATGTTTGCTAACAATGATCCCTTCTGCCTGAAAGATCTGGCTGTTACAGGCCGGGACCTTATTGACGAACTTGGCATGTCTGCCGGCAAAGACCTGGGCGTTACTCTCAACTGGCTTCTTGATAAGGTAATAGAAAAGCCCGAGATAAACACCCGTGAGATACTGCTTGGCATGGTCAAGGAGCGCTACTTGGACGGAAAAGCCGACTGGGAATCTGACGAATAAAAAGGAAAAAGAGAGGTTTGAAAGTAAAATGAAATACAAAAACCTTTTGATAGATCTTGACGGAACAATTATTGATTCCGCCGACGGAGTAATTAATAGTTTCAGACATGCTCTTGACTGCATGGGAGTTTCCTATGGTGACAGGAGCAGCATGATAAAGTACATGGGACCTCCTCTTTCGGAGTCTTTTTCCGAGTACTTTGACACTCCGGAGGAAGTAAAGGCCGCAATCGAAAAATACAGGGAACGCTACAGCGTTATAGGATGGAAGGAAGCGACCCTTTTCCCGGGAATCGATAAAATGCTGGCGGCACTTATGGAAGCCGGCTTCGGAATCTACATGGCTACTTCAAAACCCGAGGGATATGCCGTAAAGATTGCTGAGAATCTTGGCGTTGCCGAATACTTTGACAGAATGTTCGGCGCCAGCTTTGACGGCAAAATCAATACCAAAGAAGAGGTTCTTGAGTACGCTCTTAATACCATTTACGGCGGTAAGTATGACAGGGAAGTAAACCGGGATGTTCTTATGATCGGCGACAGATACTTCGATGTCCGCGGAGCCGCATTTTTCGGCATCCCCACACTGGGAGTGACATTTGGTTACGGAAGCGAAGAAGAACTAAGGGAAGCGGGTGCGGCAGATACCGTGCCGACAGCGGAAGACGTGGTGAAATGGGTTATGAGCCACTAATTATGCAGCATGAATTTTGTCCGACCTGTTTCGAGGTCCGATGAAAGGTTACTATATAAAACGATTAATGTTTAAGGGGAAGGGAAAATGATCAGAATTATTTCGGATAGCACCAGCGATCTTTCCGGGGAACTGAAAGAAAAATATAACATAGAAATTATCCCGCTTCATGTTGTGATGGGTGAGCAGGAGTATCTTGACGGAGTTAATATTACGCCGGATGATATCTATAAATGGGCAGATGCAAACAAAACCACGCCCAAAACATCGGCGGCAGCAATAAACGACTGTATTTCCGTGATGAAACCCATTATTGACGCGGGAGACGAGATTGTGGCATTTGCCATTTCGGATTCCATGTCTGCCAGCGGAAGGGTAATGAAGCTTGCGGCGGAGGAAATCGGCGCGACGGAAAAAGTGACGGTAATAGATTCCATGAATCTTTCCACCGGCATCGGACACCTGGTTATCGAAGCTGCCGAAATGGCAGCGGCAGGTCTTTCACGCAGCGAAATAGAAGCAAAAATCAAAGAACTTATTCCGCGGGTTCGCGCAAGTTTTGTGGTGGATACCCTTGTATATCTTGCAAGAGGCGGCAGATGCTCATCCGTTGCGGCCATGATGGGAAGCGTATTGAAACTTCACCCTATGATCGTTGTGGAAAACGGAGCAATGTCGGCCACTAAGAAATACAGAGGCAAAATCGACAAGGTTGTAATGGATTATGCCAACGATCTGGAAGATGAACTCTTAAAGGCAAAGCCTGACCGTGTATTTATTACACATTCCGGCTGTGACAGGGAACTTGTAGAAGCAGTAAGGAGTTATCTGACCGGTCTGGGAAGATTTAAAGAAGTGATTGAGACCAGAGCGGGCGGGGTGATTTCGTCACACTGCGGACCGGGTACCCTCGGAGTCCTTTTTATTGCCGGATAGTGTGCAGCCGGCTTCTTATCGGCTGTTTATCATAAAGCCTTTTGGCTCATTTGGTTTAAAAAACAAAAAAAGTTGCCTTTTGGTGTTGAATAAAAAGGCATTTAAATGTATTATTGAAACGTGGCTTACTCCTCCTCGTATAGAGGAGTGCATAATAAAAAAGAGAAAAGGAGACTTATTATCATGGCATTAGTATCAGCTAAGGAAATGATCGACAAGGCACATGCAGGTCATTATGCAATCCCTGCATTCAACACAAACAACCTTGAGTGGACAAAATCCATTCTTGCAGGTATCCAGGAGGCTAACTCTCCATCTATTATCCAGGTTTCAGAAGGCGCTGCTAAGTACATGGGCGGCTACAAGATGGTAGTTGACATTCTTACAGACCTCATTGATTCTATGGGAATCACAGTTCCTGTAGCTCTTCATCTTGATCATGGTACATTCGATGGCGCTAAGAAGTGCATCGAAGTAGGTTTCACATCTGTAATGTTCGATGGTTCTCACTTCGCAATCGATGAGAACATCGCTAAGTCAAAAGAAATCCTTGAGCTTGCTCATTCAAAGGGCATCTCCGTAGAGTGCGAAGTTGGTGGTATCGGTGGTACTGAAGACGGCGTTACATCTAACGGTGAACTTGCAGATCCTGCAGAGTGCAAGACAATCGCTGACCTCGGCGTAGATTTCCTTGCAGCAGGTATCGGTAACATTCACGGAAAGTATCCTGCAAACTGGGCTGGTCTTAACTTCGACAGACTTGCTGAGATCAAGGCAGCTATCAATGACAAGCCAATCGTTCTTCACGGTGGTTCCGGTATTCCTTTCGATCAGGTTCACAAGGCAGTAACACTTGGTGTATCAAAGGTAAATATCAACACAGAACTTCAGCTTGAGTTTGCTGCAGCTACACGTAAGTACATCGAAGAAGGCAAGGATCAGGAAGGCAAGGGTTACGATCCTCGTAAGCTCCTTAAGCCGGGATTCGATGCTATCACAGCTAAGGTTGTTGAACTTTGCAAGGCATATGGTTCAGCAGGACAGGCTTAATCAGTCGATTTATTGTTCAAATAACGAAACTCCTCCGACAATGTTCGGAGGAGTTTTTGTTATCTTAGTTTCATATAGTCTCTCGGAGCGCATCCCATCACATCCTTAAACACTCTGTTAAAGTTTGAACTGGATGTGAAGCCCGTTTTTTCGGCTGCTTCATGGGGAGTGGTTCCCGGGGAAATGAGTATTCTTGCGGCGGCATATGCCCG
>CACYBJ010000066.1 GCA_902772565.1 uncultured Lachnospiraceae bacterium
AATAAATAACGCACGCGCGCCGGCGTATAGTTACTTATATATATTACTTACCAGTATAAAAGTCGGCACAAGCGGAATTATAACACATTAAGTCTTTAGATTCCACAACAAGATATGGCTTGAGCAATCGAAACCCGGCACAATTTTGCAGGATTTTAAAGCAGTTCTTTTATCTGTCGCCACTATACCTAGAACATGAATCAGAGACTGTTCATTTGGCTGGTTATACCATATATTGAATGAATTTGGAATGTGGGATTTTACAAATCAATTCAAAAATATCAATTTTTAGTGGTTAAAATACCAAAAATATACCATTTCTTGGGCAAAAATATTTTTAAAAAATCAGACGATATTATAAATGCAAATGACTAATTGTGCCCTTTAACTCAAAAATATCGCGTGTTTTTTCAAAACGATATTTGCACTTTTTCACGCAGGATACAAGATATAATTCGGTCTTTTTTTGATGTTTCACGTGAAACATTATTTTTCCGGACGCAAAAGCAATCCCGTAGGAGGCACTTTTCCACACTCCTGTGGATTACTTGTGTATAACTCAGAGTTATCCACAAACCGACAGGGCAGTCCCGACGGTTCGAAAACAACGGGGCGGGGCGATCGAATATGGGTCTGCGGGTGGGTGATCTGTATGTGATGAGTAAGAGGCGTCGCCGGCAAGCGGGGGAGATAAAATCCTTCCCGGGATGCATCAAGTATGCTCCGGCGGGCAGGGAATAATATTCATTTGTCAGACCGGTTCTAGCATAAAGCAGCTAAATTCCATGTATGAATATAAGAGGCCATTCTATGGGAATCGCCCGGTTGCCGTAAGCTGAAGATGGCGAGTCCGCCTGCATCTGCACGAATTACGTCTGTGTCTCCGGGGAACAGTTGATTCTGCAATGGGAGAGAGCTTATGTGGTTGAAAGCATGAATAGAGAAGCATCAACCTTTAAAGTCGAGGTTGAAGCGCGCAGGGCAGAAGTGTGTAGGGCTGAAGCGCGCGAGGCCGGAACGCGCTAGGTAGAGGTGTGCAGAATTGGTACGCAGGGCGAAGGTGCGCAGGCTGAGGTGCGCAGGGCGAAGGCGCGCGGGACCGGAGCGCGTGGGATTGAAGCGCATGGGATCGAAGCGCACGGGGCTGGAGCGCGCTGGGCGCGGAATTCTTGCGAGCGTCACCATTTCCGGCCTGCTCAAGGTATATTTATTCCCGAGCCGTTTCCAATGACCCATCTTACTTAACGATTTCATTGCAACAAACTGTTGTGCAGAAATAGTTTTTGGGTCCCATATTTATATATCGAGATCGCGAGAGCAAGCCTACCGCCTAATAATTATTACGCGTTGAAGCGGACCCTTACGCCAACTGTCTCATAACCAAAATGTTTCACGTGAAACATATGACACTTCCGACTCAGACCGAGGTGTACATTCAACATTCGATAGGAAAGCGGTTGCTCATACACCGCGCGACAAGTCGAACTCCCGATCAAATGTTTCACGTGAAACACCACCACCTTCGTCGCAGTCGGCGTGGCATTTACTTTCGGTAAGCAAATCACACAACTCGTGCCCAACATGCACTCGGCATTTCCGCGATGTTTCACGTGAAACATTTCCAAAACCCACGTAGGATATTTATCAACTCAAAAGCAACAGTATCATTCGCCATGTGAATCCCAGTTCCAAACCTCAAATGTTTCACGTGAAACATAATAATACCTGCAAAAGCAAATCCCAAAATATACGAATAGCCAGTCCTGTCAATGGCCATACAGCAAAAACCCAAAACAGGCCAAAATTATCACAAAACACAAAAAAGCAAAACAATATATTGCATAAGTCATTGGCCAAACACCTTCAAACCAACGCTCTCACAAAACCAATATCTAGAGTAAACAAATGAGGAACTTTATCAGGTTTTGCCACAAATCACAATGAATAATCTGACCAAAAATCAGCACATAATAAAAAACAATAGACAGCACAGTGGGTTATACAATAGAATTAGAGTTACATCACAACCCCACAAAGGAGGGTACATGAACGATTTTAATTTCTTTAGTCCAACAGAAATAGTATTCGGAAAGAAGAGAGAGCATGAGAGCGGTTCTCTCATTAAAAGACACGGTGGAAGTAAGGTTCTTATTGTTTACGGTAAAGGATCTGCCGTAAAGAGCGGTCTGATAGACAGAGTAAAACTATCCCTTGAACAAGCAGGCATCCCATACTTTCTCCTTGGAGGAGTAGAGCCAAACCCAAAGGATGATTTAATTTATAAAGGAATCGACATTTGCAAAGCGGAAGGAGTTGACTTTCTTTACGCTGTAGGCGGAGGATCTGCCATCGATTCCGCCAAAGCCGTTGCAATCGGTGCCTGCTATGACGGCGATTTCTGGGATTTCTACGGCACGGGGAAGCCTGTCGAAAAAGCACTTCCTGTAGGCGTAATCCTCACGATTGCCGCAGCCGGAAGTGAAGCATCCGGTTCTTCCGTAGTAACAAAGAAAGAAGGACTTCTTAAGAGAGACGTAAGTTCCAACCTTATCAAGCCCAAATTTGCAATACTCAACCCGCAGCTCACATGTACACTGCCTGCGTATCAGACAGCCTGCGGTGCAACAGATATCATGGCTCACATTCTTGAGCGTTATATTTCCAACACTTCGGACGTTCAAACTTCCGACAGAATCTGTGAAGGACTTCTTCTTTCAATGGTAGAAGAGGTGCCGAAGGTTATTGCCAATCCCGAGGACTATCAGGCACGTGCCAACATAATGTGGGCAGGCACCCTTGCACATAACGGAATCGCAGGAGAAGGAAGGGCGCAGGACTGGAACTCACACCGTATTGAGCACGAACTGTCAGGTCTGTACGACTGTGCTCACGGCGCAGGTCTTGCTGTGGTAATGCCGGCCTGGATGAAGCATGTTTACAAGAGAAATGTGCCGCTTTTCGTACGGTTTGCCACCAGAGTATTCGGCTGCACGGAAGACAAAGAGCATCCGAACAAAACAGCGGAAGAAGGAATTGCCTGCTTCAGGAAATTCCTCACATCCATCGGAATGCCCGAGACAATGGAAGAGCTTGGCGGAAGAGAAGAGGACATTCCTCTCCTTGTAGAGAAACTTGGCTTAAACCACGGAAAGACCGGCGGATTCGTTGCTCTTTCCGAGGCAGATATCACTGAGATTCTTACAAGCACACTTGAAAAGAACGTAAGAAAGTAAATCTTCACATAACCCATCAAAAGAATCAAAGCAGTTTTATAAAACACATTGTAAATAATCACTGAAAGCATCAAACCCCCGATACAATGACCTTAACGGTCAGTCATATCGGGGGTTCTGTATTTCCGGTAATATAAAACCGGTTTACATTCTATAATAGCTTTATAATTCTTTCAATTTATGTTAGCCATGTGTTTTTCTAACGGTGCATTATCAATTAATTATTCGTTATACTTCTTACTCTATCGGATTCTTTTCCGCTTTCTTACCCACTCTGGGATACTTATCGGGAGTATGCTTTACCTTTTTAATTACAGGAATTGCACGCTTGATATCAGAGTCCGGAAGTTCGAATTCCGAGATTCGAACCAGTTTTCCGCCGAAGGTTTCTACGGCTTTCAGACCGGCGGTTATTTCCTCTTCCGAGCCACCGGCTTTGTAAGGCGTGAAATATCCGCCCACCTTTACAAATCCCATGCAGAATTCGGAAAGAACGGAGAGTCTTGCCACTGCACGGCTCACAACAAGATCATAACACTCTCTGTGTTCCGGCTTTCTGGCTATTTCCTCGGCTCTTGCATGGCAGGTTGTAACGCCCCTAAGGCCAAGTTCACGAATCACTTCATCAAGGAAAACCAGTCTTTTGTTAAGGGAATCCATGAGAACAATTTCCATATCAGGAAACAGTATCTTAAGGGGAATTCCCGGAAAACCCGCACCTGTTCCAAGGTCCAGTATTTTTCCGCATCTGACTGCCTTACTGAGCTCGTCATCATTCTCCGCGGCACGAAGAATGGAAGCACTGTCAACGAAGTGCTTAAGAACCACTTCATCATACTCGGTTATGGCAGTAAGATTCATCACCTTGTTCTTTTCAACAAGCATCTCATAGTACCTGTCAAAAAGAGCAAGCTGTTCGCCTGTGGGATTGTAACCCAGTTTTTTAAGTCCGGTTTCTAACTTACTGTTATCCAAAGATTCCTCCGTGCTGCGGACTAAAGGCTTAAGTTTTCAAAGCCTTCCATATCCGCCCATTTTTATTAAAAAACCTTCTGTCCCTGCCGGTCTGTATTACCGGCAACATGCTGAATCGTAGTTTACGCCTTACTGTTCTGCGGCATTTGCCTGCTCATGTAGTTTACGCCTTACTGTTCTGCGGCATTTGCCTGCTCATATTTTTTCAGATAAACAAGAAGCACGGAAATGTCGGCAGGAGAGACGCCGGAAATTCGTGACGCCTGTCCCACGTTTTCGGGTCTTATCTTCGACAATTTCTGCTTTGCTTCAAGACGCAGAGATACAATGTCTTCATAATCAATTCCGGCAGGAATACGTCTCGCTTCCAGTTTCTTAAAGTGCTCCACCTGTCTGTTCTGTCTCTCGATGTAGCCCTCGTACTTGATTTCAATAGTAGCCTGCTGAATCACATCCTTCGGAAGTTCGGGTCTTTCGGTATCAAGAACTGAAAGCATCTCGTAGGTAAGCTCCGGTCTGCAGATAAGTTCCGCAATGGAAGTACCTGTATGTATGTCGGAGCTTCCCATGTTTCTTAAGGCAGAATTTACAGCCTCGCTTGCTCCAACCTTTACACTCTTAAGTCTTTTAATTTCGGCAGATATCTGCTCCTTCTTTTTAAGGAAAGCCGCATATCGCTCATCATCTATAAGTCCGACTTCATGGCCGATTTCAGTGAGTCTCAGGTCGGCATTATCCTGTCTGAGTATCAGTCTGTACTCTGCGCGGCTGGTCATCATACGGTAAGGCTCATGAGTTTCCTTGGTAACAAGGTCGTCGATGAGCACGCCGATATAGGCCTGGCTTCGGTCAAGGATCACCGGTTCAAGTCCCTTGATTTTCCTTGCCGCATTTATGCCTGCAATAATGCCCTGGGCGCCGGCTTCCTCATAACCGGAGGATCCGTTGGCCTGACCTGCGGAAAAGAATCCGCTTACCTTCTTGCATTCAAGAGAAGCCGAAAGCTGCATAGGATTAATGCAGTCGTATTCGATGGCATATGCATTCCTTACCACCTGGGCATTCTCAAGGCCCTTGATGGAACGGTAGAGAGCCAGCTGAACCTCCTCGGGAAGAGAAGAGGAGAGTCCCGAAAGATATATTTCGTTGGTGTACTCACCCTCAGGTTCCAGGAAGAACTGGTGTCTTATCTTGTCCGGGAACTTAACCACCTTATCCTCTATGGACGGGCAGTAACGCGGTCCCACACCCTCAATATTTCCTGA
>CACYBJ010000067.1 GCA_902772565.1 uncultured Lachnospiraceae bacterium
CCTGTCCGAATCCGTGCGCATCCTCGCGGAGCGTTTAACTCAGTCGGAGCTTGTACCCCGACTGAGTTAAAATTCGGTTACGTCGGCTTTCGCCATGCTTCTTCCCCGGAAGATTATCATAGGAAGCACCACGATCAGGTTTGACAGAAGGAAACATCCAAGTCCTATGGAAGAAAAGTACGGAAGGAACTGTCCCTTAGGAATATATACCAGCTCGTTGAGCAGGAACATTCCCGTAAAGAGAAGCACCGCTGCTATTCCAACGGCAATGGCGTCCATGGTAAGAATTTCGGCTGCGCATTTGCCGAAGACCTTTCTCTTTGAAAAGCCGATGGCCCGATAAACCGCAAACTCATATTTTCTTTTTAAATACTGACCGGTAATTACCGAGCCGGAAGATACCGCCAGTATCACGGATATTAAAATGCTGCCAACGATAAACATGCTTGTGAAGGGCGTCAGCTGAGCGACAAGAATCTGCCTCATGGATTCGCTAGTATTTACAAGCGCGTCCCCTTTGATATTGTCAATATAGGCTCTGAGTTCTTCTCCTTCCATTTCATCGCTGGATATGTATGCTCTTAACGGGGTTTCCGGGTCTTCATGCACCATAAACAAAACGAAGCTGTCGTCCTCTATTATGGAATCAACCGTATAGTCTATTCCTTCCTGACCGGAGATTTCATCATGACTTATGGTGTCACCCAGCTTAAGCCCTTTATTCTTTGCAAACATGCTGCTCATAACTACACTGTGGTTTTTGATATTGTCAAAATCACCGGTGATGCCAAGGCGTGCCATCGCTGCTTTTAAATCCTCCGGCGAATTAAAAACGAATGTTGAAGTACCCATTTTCCAGCCGAAGGTACAGGTCCAGTCAAGTCCGCCCATGCCTCTTGCTGTTCTGGAAAAAACAGTCAGTTTGGGGTCTTTTTTTACCTCTTCAATAAAAGATTTATACTGCACATAATCTTCATCATCTGAAAGAGCACTGACAAGAACCAGCTTGTCATCGTATTCAAAAGCCTTTTCCCAGTACCATACTATACTCTTGATATAGCTTCCGGCCATATACATAGCGCAGGTAAATACCAGCATGAAAATGATTATGCCTGCCCTCATTTTGTTTTGTTTTATATAATAAAATGCTGATGTCGGTTTCATTTAACGTACCTTGCCGCCTTTCGTCTCTTAAATCTCGGCAGATGCCTTGCTGATGCTTCCGTCCCAGATCTCAACAGTCATATCAACATCGGTAAGGATGGAGCGGTCGTGAGTAACTACCAAAACCAGCCTGTCCTTGGAGTACTCCTTGAGTATCCTCATTACGTTGAAGGCGTTTTCATGATCGAGGGAAGCGGTGGGCTCATCTGCAAAAATAACCTTAGGGTCATTTATCATGGCTCTGGCGATTGCCGTTCTCTGGCACTGTCCGCCCGAAAGCTTTGCGGGTCTCTTTCCGAATTCCCTTTCGGATAATCCCAGGGCTTTAAGGAAGCCAGCCACTTTTTCCGCAGTTTCCCTGTCGTTTTTTGTGGCAGCAACCAAAACATTGTCCATAGCGCTCATGTAGGGCACAAGGTAATGCTTCTGGAATATAAAGCCGAATTCCTCGCGGCGGAGTTTTTCCCTTTCTTTATCGCTGATGCTCGTAAGATCCCGGCCGTTGTATTTGATGCTGCCCTCTGTAGGCTTTTTAAGCGTGGAGAGGCAGTACATCAGCGTACTTTTTCCGCTTCCGCTGGGGCCGATTATTCCCACAAGACCTTTGTCCGGGAGTTTTAAGTCTATGCCGTTTAAGGCATACATCTTCTCGTCTGTATCCATATCGTAAATCATGCTTATATTCTTAATCTCAAACATATCTAATCCTCCAACATATCTATGGTCTTAATACTGTGAATCGAAACAAGTACCGGCAGCTGAAGCAAGCCTATTATCATACAGAAAGCTGCCGCCATTTTACCGACGTGTGCCGGGTAGAACCACTTCGACACAAGGCCCTGAGGTGCAATAACACAAATGTCCATAAGGAACATGAGCCCGATACTGAGTAAAGCCCCCACGACTGCACCGGCAAGGAAGATGATGGCCATTTCCCGCATTATCATCCCGTAGATCTCGCTTTTTGAATATCCGAGAGATGCATACAGGCAGTATTCGCTTAATCGGTTTCTCATATAGGACACATAGGATACTATTACCGAAACCGCAAGAAACACAAGGATTACAAGAACAATCACATCAACAGCCCCGTTTATGGTATCCTTAACCTCTGTCTTGTAAAATCCTTTGTACAGAGGATAGTCGATTACTTCGTCCTTTTCCGATATTGTTATTCCTCCGGCAGATGCCAGTTTCACAATCCCCTCGCTGCAGTCATCCGTAAGGATCACATGATACCAGCCGTTGTTTGTAAACTTATTCGGAATTCCCACGCAGGCCATGTAATCGGATTCGATCACGCCGGCAACCGTAAAGGTTTTTCCGTAGGACTTTTCCATAAAGGTGCCGCCGATCTCATACCCTTGATTCTTCATTATCACGCTGTCCACCAGAACTTCGCCGGGGGCGCTTGGCATATGCCCGTCAATAAGCTTTGCTCCCATGTGATCAAGGTAAGTCTGAATCTGATCCTTCTCAAGCAGCGGCGTTTCGCTGTAAATCTGACCGACTATGCCTTCATATGCCGAGTTGATTATCTGGGTGTAATAGACTTCGCTGATTCCGTCTATGCTCTTAAGCTTTTCCCCGAATTCTTCTCTGGCTTTCTCTGCGGCATCTGCCGCTTCTTCCTCATCATCATAGGCGCTACGGTCTATTCCCAAAGTTTCGTCGGTGGCATTTATGTAGCACACCTTCTTCGGCTGCTTAAGCATTACCGTTTCGAAACTTTCTTTTGTTGTCATGAGAAGAAAGTTCACTACATACATCGCCATAAAGGTAAATGACAGGGCGATGAGCAGCACTCCGCAGGTGCGCTTGTTGTTTTTTATGAATTTAGTTGCGGACAAACCTGTTTTCAATTGGACTCCTCCTTTTATGCGGGATTTCCGCTTCCCGCACTCTCTGTTTATAAACTAATGCATCTGCCCGGAAAACAAAAGTGACCGCAGTCACATTTTAGATATGACTGCGGTCATTAACGTCATGTCTCGCAGAGACATGACACGGCGACGTTTTGCGAAGCAATGTGTTGGGATACGTCATGAATCTTTGATTCATGACACGGCGACGTTTTGCGAAGCAAAATGTTGTGATACGTCATGTCTCGCAGAGACATGAC
>CACYBJ010000068.1 GCA_902772565.1 uncultured Lachnospiraceae bacterium
GAATAATGTGCCTCACGGCTGCAGCCTATTTTGGGCTCAGTGAGTATGCAACCTGTATTGTGGACATGGCTGTAGGAGAGGAAACCTGAGGTCTTGTTTTAAAACCATTGATGATGCTGCAGGCGTATCATCAGGAGAAATGTAAGCCTGCGGGGCGGAGCAAACTATGATTATTGTTGCATTGATAACGGTGGCTTTCCTTGTTTTTCTGAATCTGCTTGGAACTGCGTCGGATGTGGTTTGTAAAAGAACCCCGGCCGAAAAGAAGGGAACGTCTCCCGGTGCCAGATTTCTGGTGAGTGTTTTGGAACGAACCGGCGAGGATTTTTTCCCTGAAAAGGGGCGGGCGGATAGGCAATACTTTGATTCAATCTACATAGGAGAAGAGCCTGAATATAAAAGGCGAAAGGTAAAAGAAAAGTATGCAGATGCCGTCTTGCTGGTTCTGTTCGTAACCTGTGTGATTTATTTGGCAGCAGCTCTTTATTCTTTTGGAAATCGAAACAAAACAGAAAGTCTTATTCGCCCGGAAAGCGGAACGGCAAATGAAAAACTGGTGGCTGAATACAAAGGAAAAACCTATGAGCTTAGTGTTAATGTCGACAGTATTATTCCAAATCAGGATGCCCAGGAAGAGTATCTTGACAGTGTTGCCGACGATATTAAGGAAATCATACTCGGAGACAACGAAGATCTTGCGAGTGTGAAATATGATCTGAACTTTGACAGAAAGTATTTTGATGAGAATCTGGAAATCTACTGGTCCAGTTCCGACACGGGCGTTGTTTCATCTGACGGAAAGGTATTTTCCGATACCCTGTATGAGGAGAAGGATGTTACCCTGACAGCGCATTTAAGGTATTTCGAGTGCAGCCGTGAAGTGGAAATTGGAGTTACGGTATTGCCCTTGGATGAAGAAAGCAGAATCAGGCAGGCTTTAAGCAGCCGGATTGATATAGCGCTTGCGGCGGAAAAAGAAGAGGCGGAGGTGGATTTGCCGGATAGTTTTGAAGGAGAGGAGGTGAAATACAGCCTTTACAGGGAAAATACCGGGGGATACATTCTGTTTTTCGGTGCGGTAATTGCGGTTCTCATAATTCCTTTGGGCTATCAGAGAAAAAGGGAGAAGCTCAGGGAAAGGAATGTGGGACTCATCTGCGATTACCCCGATGTGGTCAGCAAAATGACCATGCTTCTTGAGGCAGGTTCTTCCATAAGAAATGCTTTCGAAAGAATAGCAGGGGACTATGAAGCGCGGAAGCGAAGCGGTCGTTATAAAAAGAAAAAATATGTTTACGAAGAAATGATTTTAACGGCAAATGAACTGGCGCTGGGGGTCTCCGAGGCGGAGGCCTATGAAGCCTTTGGCAGAAGATGCGGCAATATTTACTACATAAGGTTCGCATCACTTTTGATTCAGAACATTAAAAAGGGCAATGAGAGCCTGCTTGAAAGCCTCTATCAGGAGGTGACCGAAGCCAGAAGAGAAAGACAGGCGGAGATCAGAAAAAAGGGGGAGGAGGCAGGAATAAAGCTGCTGTTTCCCATGATGGGTATGCTTGCCATTGTGATGGCAGTAATACTGATACCTGCTTTCCTGGGAATGTAAGAAGAAAAAAAGGAGGAAAAAATGAAAGAGTTATTTAAGAAGATCAAAAACGGACTTAACAAAGCAAAGGAAATTGTGGCAGATGCATTTGCCGATGATAACGGCGTAGGCGTTATCGAGGTGGTTCTGATACTGGTTGTGCTTATTGCAATCGTGCTGATTTTCAAGACTCAGATCATGGGTATTGTAAACGGCGCTTTTCAGGCAATTACCAGAGACAGCGGAAACATAATAAGTTAAGGGTGGTATTGTGAAAGTAAAAGGAAGTATCACCGTTATGATGACCTTTGTTTTTTATCTGATCATGGTATTGGTTACTGTTTCGCTGGAACATGCCTATGTAATGTGCGGAAGAACCCTTAGTCTGGAGGCATTTGATAAGGCAGCGGAGTCGGTTTTGGGGAATTATTATGCTCCTCTTTTCGCCGAATACGGACTGCTGGGAGTTTATGCAGGTGAGGGGGCTGCGGCATATGCCGATATTGAGGCAATTGAGACCGCCGTGGCGGATACGTACAACAGGTTTTTTGCAAAAGCGGATACCGATGTGACGTCGGCCATGTGGGACTCTGTTATGGGAGGATGTAAATTGGAAAACATTGCCTATATAACGGGGGAAGACGGGCGGATTTACATAGATCAGGTGAGAGACGAGGTGCTTTATGACGGGATTACATACTTAACCAACGAACTTATCGCTTTGGGTGAAAGCGATACCGTCGGCATGGAATCCCTGATCAACGATGTAAGCAATCAGGCCAAAACGGATTCATATGACACGGCGCTTTCATCCTCCGGCGATGGGTCCGAAGACGGCGAGGAAGAAAATGATTCCGATGAGGATGAGGAGGATAGTACTTTCAGCGACATCTGGGAGACTCTCACCACCCTTTTAACAGAGGGCGTGAGCGGACTGTGGTTCGAGGATACGGAAAGCCTGTCCGAAAAGGAAATTGATAAGTCGGAACTTCCGAGCAACTGCCTTAAAACCGGACTTTCAGATGACGGGGACACCCTGTTTTACAGCGGCGATATAGATGCCGAGCTGATAGACAGCGGCGAGTACGTGGATGAAATGGTGTCGGATGATTATCTTGCGGATTTTATGGAAGCGGCGCAGTCCCTTTCGGAAACCATGACGGACAAGGCCGCCCTTACGGCATATGCCTGCTTTAATATGGACTCATATTTGAAAGACCTTCATAAGGACGGGGGCCTGGACTATGAGCAGGAATATATAATATTCGGCGCGGATTCGGACCGGGTAAATGTCCGGCGCATGGGTTGGGCACTATTCGGAATCAGGCTTGCGGTAAGCCTTGCGGTAGTGCTTTCGGATCCGGCAATGCAGGGAAAAATAGAAGAATACATTGCGATTCTTGAACTGATCCCGGAACTTGCCGCAGCTCTTAAAATACTGCTTTCTGTGGTGTGGGCGGTGGAAATTGCGGTTGTGGAAACGGCAGCGCTTCTTAAAGGAAAGTCAGTGGACTTTATAGGCGGGGCGGCATCTGCCGCAGTGAAATTCGAAGAAATCTTTTCCTTCACCAAGGCCTTTATTAACAGAAAGGCAGATTCTTACGCTCCGGCCACGGCGGTGGCACTTCCCTATCAGGCCTATCTTACGGTGTTTACTTTTCTGACTCCCGAAAAGAAGGTGGTCTATAGGCAGATGGATATTATTGAATTAAACATGGCCGGAAAGTACAATTCGGCCTTTAAGATGGAAGAAATCGTGGTGGGGTTTTCCTGTCACGGCTACATAAGAGATGAGTCGGGATTTATAAATCTCGGGTTCTTCTCCCACGGCAGGGACTTCCATAAAAAGGAAGCGGAAACCGCCGTGTTTATTAATTGACAAGTTTCATTTTTCTATGGATTACGGGCCGGAAAGAAGGTTTCCCAAATAGCTCTCTCCGGGGTCTTTTCGGCCCATAATCTTCATATTAGGAGTTATACATGAAAAACGGCAGGAAAAAGGCAAATGGCAGTTTTACGGTAGAGGCGGCTTTCGTTTTTCCCTGGGTGCTTTTTGCAATATGCGGTTTTCTGTATTTCTATGTTTACATGACCACACAGTTTCAGGTTTACCAGGCCCTTGCCTATGTTTCGGATGAGCTGTATTCCTACGGGACCACGCTTACTTATGTGAGAAACGGGGTGCTGTCCGGGGTGAATCTGCCGGAGGGGTTAGCAGGTGGTGATGCAGATGAAAACGACGCCGCAACAGGCAGCATCTTCGATGAATTGTTTTCAAACGTGAAAGAAAGAGCGGTGGCATATGCCGGGGACAGTCTGGCGGAAGGGTATCTTAATGATCTGGCGGCCGATTACTTTGACGATAATGATATAAAGCTGAGTTGTGTAAAAAACGGTGCGGCGGGCATATGCTTTTCGTCATCAAACTTACTTGGCGGCGGAGAAATAACCGTAAGTGCCACTTATACTTTTTCTTTTCCGTTGGATTTCTTTAAGATTTCGGACAAGAGCATCTGCCAGAAAATCACAATAAATGCCTTTTCGGGAAGCGAGTGGGAGATCACGGATGAGTTTGAAAAAGAATCCGGAGGCGGTTCGAAAGCCGATGTGGCCTATGTGACCGAGAACGGAACGGTTTATCATCTTGACAAAGACTGTATTTACATAACCACCAGGTTTTACGGGACAGACTTTAATGGTATTGAAGACCTTAGGAACAAGTCGGGAGGAAAATACTATCCCTGCGAAAGGTGTGATGATACACCCGCAGGGGCGGTGGTCTATATCAGCGATTACGGAACGGTTTATCATACCCACAATGATTGTCCTGCCATGATAAGAAATGTCAGGGAGATGCCGCTGTCTGCTGCTGCGGAAAGCTATGCCCCCTGCTCCAAGTGCGGGTCGGCAGACAAGTAGCAAGAGGCCCCCGTATTTTAATGTGATATGACAGATAAGGTGTAACATGGGCCCGAGTTTTAATGTGATACGACAGACGCAGGGCTTAGAACTTGAGAAGGAAATATATGAAAATATTAATCGGAGGATTTATTCTGCTTGTTCTGGTGCCGGTTATGGTAAGGGACATGCGGGAAAAGACTATAGATTTAAGGCTGATAATAGCAGTTATGATTAGTTCTGTTCCATTGCTTATTGTTACCGGGCAGGAGGTCTTTGGCGCTTCAGGTATTCTGGGGCTGATGCCGGGACTGGCTCTTTTCGGTATGTCTTACCTTCCGGGGGAACCGATAGGGCGGGGAGACGGTATGGTTGTAATGTGGCTGGGGTATCTGATAGGTCCCGCAGCAGTGACAGAGGTTTTGGTGCTGGCATGGGGATTGGCATTTCTGGCGGTTATACCAAGAGTAATGCTTCGTAAAAAACGCCGCATAGCCTTTGTTCCGTTTATATTCATATCCTTTTCCTGCCTTTTCTTTCCCCTTGTTTTCAGGATGTGTGGGTAGGCAGCAAGACATCGACAATAATACTATGAACAGAAACGATAACAGGTAGTTTATGAAACATGAATTGGTTTACAAAGTAACTCGAAACAGAGACCGAGCAAGAATCACAACAATAATAAACAACAGCGGCTCATTTACGGTTGAGGCGTCCCTTATTATTCCGGGCATCATACTGATAGTTTTCATGATGATAACGGCCAACTTCATTCTGCATGACAGGATAACGGCATCTGCCTTAACAGCCTATGAAACCGAGGAGGCCAGGATGGCGGTTATGTACGGGCGTGTACCTTATCCGACGGGAAGTGCGGAAATTGCCGGTTCAGCCTTTGAGTCGGAAGACGGAATGGAGGATCTTTGCGAGCTGGTTTTAATGAAAAGGGCAGATATGGAAAAGACCCTGATGTTTTCTTCAGTAATGTCGAAGAAGGCAAAAGTTTTCGGTGATTATGTTACGGCAAACTTAAAACTTAGTCCTGCGGTAACCAAAACAATAGTCCCGGAAGGACTGGGAAAAACGGGAAGTGTTCATTCCTCCCGGACCTGCGGGGATTACTGTTTGACTGCCAGGGTTACACGAACCGTATTCAGAACAGTAAAAAAGGTGGCAGATAGCGACTAAGGAGGTATTTATGACAGGAAATACGGAAGTCAGTTTTGAAGGCTCCATGACCGAAAGGTTCCTTTGTTTTAAAGCGGAAAGCGCGGAAGATGATTTCCGGGTGAAGATGCTTGAGAATAACAGAGTGATTGGATATCTGCCTCTTACAACCTACGAGACGCTTGAGAACAGAACGGTTTACCGTTACGAGATTACCGACATGATCTCCCTTTCGGATTATCTTATCGACCATGAGGTTACGGCGGAGTTTCTGGCGGAAATCCTTGGCAGTCTGGAAAAGATTTTTCTTCGGGGACGGGGGTTTATGCTTGAGGAGGATAATTATGTCCTTCAGTTGAATTATATGTTTTTGGATACAAACGGAGATTTGCAGATATGCTATCTGCCCACCTATGAAAGCGACGTGAAACATCAGATTACATCTCTGATAGGGGATCTTTTAAAGATGGTGGATACGGAGGATAAGACCAACGTTTTTCTTATGTATCGGGCATATGCCAAGGCAGGGGAGGACAGCTGCACATTCAGATCCATAATCAATTGCTTAAGCCATGAGCAGCTTCCGGCGGAAAACGGAGCGGAAAACGAGTTTCTTCCCGTAAGCGCCGCTTCAAAGGAAGAGGCAGCCCCTCCCCGTAAGAAAAAACTAATGGGCAGAAAAGCCAGGGAGGCTCTGGAGTATATCGCAGTAATTACTGCCTTCACTCTTGTGGTTTTGTTTTTCATTTTCAAATAAACAGTGGGCGAGATATTGTGAGTTAGCATATGCTTGCTAACTTTTGGGCATAGTGTTATTATTAGACGGTGATTTTGGTATGTGAACATC
>CACYBJ010000069.1 GCA_902772565.1 uncultured Lachnospiraceae bacterium
GCCAATATGACCGCCACAGAATTTGCCGGGAAATATCTGGATATGTCCCCCTTTGGCGGGCTGCCCTTCGACTAGCTGCTAAACTCTTACTGATGAAACCTGTTTGAAACTAATATTTAAACATGTCCGATGATGCTGCAGGCGCATCATCAGACTGACACCACGCCTGCAAAAGGGTACAAAACATGAATACAGACATTAACAATAATAATACCGAAACCACAAACAGCAGCTTGTCACAGCTTGTCTCATTTGCCGCAAAAACTATGGAGAAGCCCAAGCGCGGGGCGTTTTGCTTCGGAAACACATACTATACAAGAACCCTTTTCAAAAAAACCAAGGGCGAGATCAACTACAACAAGAATCAGGCAGATTCCGCCTTTGAGGAGGGTTACCTCGACAGAATTCACGAAAGTCTGTTTACAGGTATCGAGAACAATAAAACCTACGCCTTATCGGACTGCAAAAATGCCGGAGACAGTTTCGTCTTTGTAAAAAAGTGCGGGGCCGGCACGGAAACCTATCTGTTCTTAAAGTCAGATATGGGAGTGTGCTCCGCCGCGGTCTATCTGGAAAACGCTCCCGAGGACGAAGGCAGGAAACTCTGCGCCTTTCTGATGTATGTCCTCTCGGAACCCGGCAGCGACCTTGACTTCAAATCCGCAGTAGGTCAGTTCTGCATGTTTAAACTTCACATGACTGACATAAGAGAATTCAAAAATATCGTAACCACATACAAACACATTCAGCTAAAAAAACACCCGGAGGCAGCCTATGTTCAAAGAATTTCTGGAACGGATAACACCCCCTGACGATGATTTTCAGGAGGATGACTTTTTTCCCGAGCAGTCCGAAAGCGATTCAGAAGAAGGAACTCGTATACTGATAATGCTTACCATCGATGTCGCCCTTCGGTGACAGAACACCTCTTCACCCAAAAGACCGCCGCTAGTCGCGACGGTCTTTTACTTTGCTGTTTACTATTCTGTTTTACCGACTTTCACCACAACTATCTCCGGATAGTTGTTGATCCTAAGGGGCAGGGCGGAGTTGCCAAGTCCCCGGCTGACGATCATCGAGGCGCTGCCCAGATCATACTCTCCTCCGCAGTATTTCGGATAGAAGGTCAGATTCGGAGAAAGCAGTCCTCCCTTTCCGGGAATTACAATCTGTCCGCCGTGATAGTGTCCGGCAAATACCAGATCCGCCCCGGACTGCTTATAGGATTCTGCCATGCCGGGATCGTGGGACAGAAGTATTTTAAGGCGGGGATCATCTTCCCAGCCGTATTCCGCAAGGTTTGAATTGTCGTAGGCTCCCGCCAGTATTATTCCGTCGCCGAATTCCGCTGTTTTTCCGTCCAGCAGCACCACGCCTGCATCCTGAATATCCTTAAGGAAAGCACCGAAGCTTTGCTTTACACACTTCTCATCGCCTACAATGGCATTCATGAGGCCGGCATCCGCCCCGGAAATAAAATCATACATTTTCTTTTCGCCGTAGGCGTCTCTTACGCACTCTTCCATCAGCGCGTAGTCGTGATTGCCGGACACGTAGTATACGGGCGCAATCTTAACCGCCCCTTTAAAGAAGGCCTTTGCAAGCCTGAGGTCGGTTTTGCCGGAGTCCACCACGTCACCGGTCACCAGTATCATATCGGGACCACACTTCTTTATCTTTTTTAAAAGCGCTCCCTCATTATAGCCGAAGAACTGGTTGTGCAGGTCGGAAATCTGGACTATGGTGCATTCCGCATCTGCCTCGTATTTATACTCCGTCACCGTCAGATGAAAGTTCTGGTAAAGGCAGAAAACAATAAAGGCTCCCCAAAGCACTGCCAGGGCCGGCACCGTACGGGTAAACTTTTTCTTCTGAGTTTTGTGGCGGAACACCGTCATGCCGAGAAACGCTCCGGGGCCGCCGCCTATGACCGCAAGTGCTATAAGAGTGGATTCCGGCACGCGCCTGACAGCGGATCTGCCTGTGTGACTCCTTCCACCGGGACGCACACCGCTGCTGCCACGGTCACCCTCACCGGACCGCGAACCGGATCTTCCTCTGCGGCCCGGTCCACTTTTTCCCCGCACCGAAACAGAAGGAACCCTTTCGGATTCCTTCTCCCCATTCTTAACCGCCTTATGTTTGTCCAGTCCGTAGACAAAAAAAGCATACAGATTTATAAATGTCAGGTAAATCGCTATTATCATATCTGTCTGTATCTTATGTCCGTAAGCGCGCACTGACAGCCTGTAAGGCAGACATAGATGTCGCTTACGTCCGAGTCAACCGTAACCACGTCTTTGATATCGATACCGTGATTCTTTGTGGTTATGGTTATTTTGTTCTTTCTTCTCTTAAATCGTACTTCGGTATCATAGCCCCGCTTGTTGGACTCCTTCCATGCGTCCCAGCCCATGAACTGGTCGCCGGTGGTGGTCACTATGCTGCTCATGGCATGAGGATTGTCGCTAAGGTCCTCGCCGTCAAGACGCATAAGGGCAAATTCGTCATAGCCTTCTCCATTAACTTTGCCGTCCTTCGACGTGAAGAGCAGGATGTAAGGGCAGTGCCATGCCAGGCTTGCGGTAGGCAGGCTCATGGTATGGAAGCGCATCTTCAGGCCGTCAAAAAGCTTAACGGATTCTGTATAGACGCTTCTGCTCTCTTCGATCTGAACGTTGGCGACGTCTCCGGAAATTCTGTTGATATAGTTGGTTTCTTCAGCAATTCGAGGAATAAAGTTCTCGTCAATCACCTGTCCGGTAGATTTCAGATTGATGTTGAAAATCTTGCAGTGCTCGCCTGTAACTGCCAGATAAGCATAACTTGTACTGTAAGGAAGAGCAACAGTCAAAGTAAATTTCTTTCCGGCGTGCTCTGTTGTTAACTGCACATGATCCTTAAACTTAACGGCCGTAACGCGGTATCTTTCGGCAGATGCCACACTCTGGCCCTCACTGACCTTTATATCTCTTGCGGCAGTGTCGGTGGCATGTCCGTCGAACCA
>CACYBJ010000070.1 GCA_902772565.1 uncultured Lachnospiraceae bacterium
CAGCGCGGAATTTGAACAAAATGAACAATCCGAAGGTAACGCTACGGAAAAGGATAAAAAAAGATGATCTCTGAAGCAAAAATGAACTTTTTGAGATAATAGAGCATTGGTCAACCCGAAAATGAACTTCTGGAGATGGTGAAACCATAGAAAAACACAAAATAATACTGAAACAGCGCGGAAAGTTCAATTTTAAAGTTGAACTTTCCGTTTTTTGTGCTATAATTCATTTAAATTGAACTTTGGATTGTTAAAATCCATAAGTATTTTGAATCACACAGTTTGAAAGTATGGTTTTCAAACCCGAAGGTGACGATACAGGCGCGTCATCGGACGGACAGTACGCCTGTAGCACGATAAACAAATGGCGGAAGATTTTTCAAAAAGACTCACAACCACCATGAAAGAGCGTGGGCTTAAACAGATTGACATTCTTAATGCTGCCGCGGCGGCGGGCATAAAGCTTGGCAAAAGCCACATGAGCCAGTACGTTAACGGCAAGGCGGTTACAAGAGACAACATAATGAACTTTTTGGCCGACGTGCTTAAGGTTGATTCATCCTGGCTTCGAGCGGGCGGGAAAAAAGATAATGAAGAAATCAGTAAAGATAAATCAGCAAATACAGATACAACATGGAGAAATAAAATGGCAGTAAGAACTTTCGGAAAATCACGTAAACTTGATAATGTACTTTATGATGTAAGAGGTCCCGTACTTGACGAGGCATACAGAATGGAACAGCAGGGCATGAGCGTTCTTAAGCTTAACATCGGTAACCCGGCGCCTTTCGGATTTAGGACCCCCGATGAAGTGGTTCATGACATGGCCAGCCAGCTCACCGAAACCGAAGGCTATTCCAATTCCAAGGGACTTTTCTCTGCAAGAAAGGCAATCATGCAGTATTGCCAGATCAAGAAAATCCCCAATGTGACAATAGAAGACATCTATACAGGTAACGGCGTAAGCGAGCTGATTCAGCTTTCTCTTAACGCCCTCCTTGACGACGGTGATGAAGTGCTCATTCCCGCTCCGGACTATCCGCTTTGGACAGCCTGCGTAAACCTTGCAGGCGGAACAGCGGTTCATTACATCTGTGATGAGCAGTCCGAGTGGTATCCTGACATCGACGATATGGAAAAGAAGATCACCGATAGGACAAAGGCTATTGTTATCATCAATCCGAATAACCCTACGGGAGCCCTTTATCCTGAAGAAATCCTTCAGAAGATCGCCGAACTTGCAAGAAGGCATTCTCTTATGATCTTCTCGGATGAAATCTATGACAGACTTGTAATGGACGGCTATACCCATACATCCATCGCAAGCCTTGCACCGGATCTTTTCTGTGTAACCTTCTCCGGACTCTCAAAGTCTCACATGATAGCCGGTTACCGTATCGGCTGGATGGTGCTTTCAGGAAACAAGAGACTGGCTGCCGATTACATCCAGGGCATTAACATGCTTTCCAACATGCGTCTGTGCTCCAACGTGCCTGCTCAGTCAATTGTTCAGACCGCTCTTTGGGGCTATCAGAGCGTAAACGATTACATAGTTCCCGGCGGAAGAATCTACGAGCAGAGAGAGTGCATCTACAATGCCCTTAAGGATATCCCGGGCATTTCTGCAGTTAAGCCTAAGGCTGCATTCTACATCTTCCCGAAGATTGATACGAAGATGTACAACATCACCAACGACGAGCAGTTTGCACTGGACCTTCTTCATGACAAGAAGATACTCATAACCCGCGGCGGCGGATTCAACTGGCCGGAGCCGGATCACTTCAGAATTGTGTATCTGCCTCGTACCGAAGTGCTTGAGGAAGCAGCAGGAAAGCTTAAAGACTTCCTTTCCTACTATCGTCAGACAGACTAGAAGTATCCGCAAACCGAAAGCGGAACGTAAGTTTGAAAGAAGTTTATAAACCAGAACCACGAATTGACCCTGTCGGAACCAGCCGGCAGGGTTTCTTTATGACTTTTTTTGATTTTTCCCTACACTTGGTTTGTTCATTTGCCCTGTTTTATGTTACAATAACCGTGTATGCGAAAATCAGAATGAAAACACTGTATTTA